>JAPKCI010000059.1 GCA_028823035.1 Rubripirellula sp. | reverse complement strand
ACACAGACACAGGCAACACAGACACAGACACAGACACAGACACAGACACAGACACAGACACAGGCAATCAATTCGACCTAATAGAATGCAACCTTAATAAAAACCACCTTGTCCTCAGGGAAAGAGTAAGTCGCCATCACTATTGCACTTAGTTCACTTGATCGTCGCCGCTTTCTTCGAGGTGCGGGGATTGCATTGGCACTGCCGTTACTCGGTTCTGCGGGTGTCGCTCATGCTCGCACGCAATCTGGGAATCCGCGGCGGTTGGGATGTTTTTACTTTCCGGATGGCGTTCCCATGCCGCTGCCCGAGGATCCTGCATATCGAGATTGGATGTGGTTCCCACACGGCAGTGGCAAGGAATTTACGTTTACCAAGTGTTTTGAAACGCTGGCTCCACTGCGGGATCAAATGACAGTGCTGTCCGGGTTTTCCCACCCGCACGGACGTGTCGTACATGGCCACAACAATGCCGACCAATTCCTGACCGCAGCGGCGACGGGCGGCGGTGATAGTGAGTACAGGAATTCCATTTCCCTGGATCAGGAATATTTGAAGCATGTCGGTGGTGAAACACGAATAGGCTCGTTGGTCATGTCAACCGATGGCGGAAGCGGTACGGCGCGTGGCGCGCACACGCTGTCCTTTGATCGAAATGGCAGGGCGATTCCTGCCGAGCACCGTCCAAAACGCATCTTCGACATGCTCTTTGTAAAGAGTGATGGTAATGCGGCGAAACAACTGGCCTTCAGCAAGAGTGCGTTGGACCAACTCATGGCCGACGCCACTGCGCTACGCAGGACTCTGTCGAAACAGGACCAGCAGCGTCTGGATGAATATCTGGAATCCGTGCGTGAGACAGAAATCAAGGTTGAGAAAGCGAAACGCTGGATCAACACACCGCTGCCCACAGTCAACGTCGATCACCTCAATCTAAACGTTACGCCAAACGATCCTCGGCTTTATCTGCAAGCGATGTTTGAACTGATCTATTTGGCTTTCAAGACCGATTCCACTCGTGTGGCGACCTACCAGATCGGTCGTGAAAATGGGGTTGGCCAGAGTGATTACCTGGCGAAGGCAGTGGGATTCAATTTGTCTCATGCGCTGTCGCACGACACTAAAAAAACGGATGGTTGGAAGAACTTTGGGATCTATTGCCGATTCCTGAATGAAGAATTTGGTCGCTTCGCACAAAAACTCAGGGACACTCCTGAGCCAGCGGGTGAGGGAACGATGTTGGACAACACACTGTTGCTTTACGGGTCAGCTTCCAGCGCTTTTCATTTGTCGAGGAATTATCCGCTTGTGCTTGCCGGTGGTAGCAATATGGGATTGAAGCATGGCCAGTATATCAATCATGCGGGCAGCAACCCGCAGGGGGGCCATTGGAGCGGCGGACAAGAGCCGTGGCAGAAAGAGATTGCTCGTGAAGATCTGCCCCTTTCGAATCTGTTTGTGACCATGCTGCAACGACTTGGCGTTGAAACGAACCAGTTCGCTGACAGCACCGGCACAATTGACGAGTTGCTTTAACTCGAAGCGGTCTGGATTGTAGTGGCATTTTGGCGACTGTAGACAACGCGACTGTAGACAACGTGACTGACGCCAGCACTCAGGTAAGTGCGGCCGTTGGTCCGATTTTGGATGCTGCGGACTCTGGGGCATCTCGTTTTTTATATCGCCGCTGTACTTGAAACCTGAGTCCAGGTATTGATTTTTAAAGTGGTCGCAAATCGAGAGCGACGGTACTTCTTCTGCAAATGTATCGCCACAGAAGATATTGGGGTGAACAAGTCATGTCAGTTGGACAGAAATTACAAGCGGTTCAGGGGTGATTGCGGCATCCGCCCGGCGACAGCATGATTCGTGAAATTGTCTGCTGGCTGTGCAGTCTTCTCTGATAATAGATTATCCTGAGGGACTAGAGTTGCTGGTTTCGCGGCGTACTGTTCGCAGCCTGAGTCTCTTCATTTCCCCGCCTTATGTGTCGTTGCCATGAATGTTGTCTGATAAACCAAAATGCCAGTTGTAGGGCAGCGATAAATGCGCAAGTGATTGTTGTTGCGAATGCGATAGCGAACTACCGAAACGGCCTTGTGTTGTTTGCGAACCCAAGGTTTGATGCTGTGGCGGCTTGTTTCAAGTTGGAGCCATCGGCGGAACGTAATCCGTTTGGCTCGATTGAAAAGGTGAGGAAGTTACACGATAAAATGCACCATTTGTATTACGGCACCGTACGCACGTAGTGAATCGATTCAAGGCTCGGAATTTAAGCGCGAACAGTATGAAATATCTGCGATTTGAACTCTTTCTGTTTCCATTCATCGTGGTTGCGGCCACTGCGTTTGCTGAACGACCCAATATCGTGTTGATCTTTGTTGATGACATGGGCTATGGCGATCTTGGATGTTACGGCAACAAAGAAAACCGCACTCCCCACATTGATCAATTGGCTGCCGAGGGACAACGATGGACAAGTTTCTATGCTTCAGGCGCAACGTGTGTGCCGAGTCGTCGGGGGTTGATGACAGGTCGCCATCCTGAATTGATGAGACGAGTGAATCTGGTAGACACTCGGCATCTGTTGATGCCGGCTGTGCTGAGGCAGCAGGGCTATGCGACGGCAATGCTCGGAAAGTGGCACCTGGCAGGTTATCCGAAGGATTTTACGAGCTCACCGATGCACCCTCTGGAATGTGGTTTCGATGAACACTTCGGTACGCCCGGCAGCAATGACGTGCCTGCCCCCAAGGGCAAGGTTCAAAACAGGGAAGTTTTCGACTCCTGCGATAAATTCACATTTCAGGTGCCATTGATCCGGGGCCGAAAGATTGTCGAGTTTCCAGCCGATCAGGAATTGTTCACTTCGCGGTACACAACAGAAGCAGTGGCCTGGATCAAATCGCACAAGCGGAAACCGTTTTTTCTGTACCTGGCGCACAACATGCCACACGCGCCCGTTTTTGCTTCCGGAAAGTTTCAGGGACGTAGTCGGGGAGGCCGCTATGGCGATGTTATCGAAGAAATCGATTGGTCTGTTGGGCAGGTCATGCAGGCCATCAAGGACGCCGGTGTCGATGACAATACACTCGTTGTTTTCACCAGTGATAATGGACCCTGGACCATGTTTGGACCCCACGGTGGAACGGCAGGGCCGCTGAGAGGCGAGAAAGGCACGTCTTGGGAAGGTGGCTATCGCGTGCCCGCGATTTTTCGCTGGCCCAACAAAATCAAACCAGGGGTCGTCAACGACATCGCTGCCAATCTTGATCTCCACCAAACGTTTGCCAGACTTGCCATGGCCGAAGACGTTGTTGAAAAGCTAGCTGCGCAACAGGGCTACATTTCACGTGACTTGAGTGGTGCTCTGTTGCATGAGACAGCCAGCCCCCGTCAGCAGTGGTTGTTCGGTAGCGGTGGCGCGATCGCTTTTCGTTCCGGAGACTTCAAAATTCACCTGAGTACGAAAGACCGTTCTTCCAATCCCGATACACGCAAGCGTGAGCCGGTGGCCATGCACGACCCTCCGCTTTTATTTGATGTCAGTAAAGACATTGGCGAGACGAAGAACCTTGCAGCCGACCATCTTGAGGTGGTCGCACGATTGCAGAAAGAAATGGCTGCTTTTCGAAGTGCCAGCAGCAAATGACAGGTGGTTCTTGGGAAATGATGGATTAACAGGGTTTGTCATTTCCCATCGAATTGATGGCGATTCCAGCGAATGTTTTGGGTGCGAGCGTTGCCTGCAATTGCTTGTGTTGAACGCGAGCCTGTCAACTACAGCGTTCTCCATTGAAGCCGAGTTGCCTTTCCATTCCACGCATGCTTGGGGTCGGTGGTGTGCGACGTCAGCAGCGCTCCGCTATTGCTTAACTGAATCGAAGTCCAGCCTGTGGTCGACTTTTGTGGGTCTGCCACATAGGACGTTGCCAATGTGTTGATGATGTGGATCCCCTGGTGTTGCGCGAAGCCACGGTCGTGAATGTGTCCGTGTAGGTACGCCTTGACATGGGGGCGTTTGGTCAACACGTTCCAAAGTTCCTGCGAGTCAATCAGTCCGCCGGGGAAATGCACTGGATCACCACCAAGTCTCGGATTGTGATGGGTAACGATGATCGCCGGTTTTTTGGAATGCATGTCCAACATGCGGGCCAGCCAGTTCAATTGCTCGCGACCAATATTGCCCTGCGTGACCATGGTTTCTTTGAGTGAGTCCAGTAGGAAAAAATTTGCGTTTTGAGTTTCCACCACGGAAACGTGAAGAGATTGGATCGGTGGGTCTGAACCGCGTTCCTCATTCAGGACTTGATAAAAGACGTCGCGGTTATCGTGATTCCCAAGTGTCAGATGTGTCTCGATTTTGGCATCTCGCAACGGTTGAATGAGCTGCGAAAAGTGCTGATAGTCACCCGGTTGTCCGTCCTTGAGCGCTAAATCACCGTTGATCAGGACGCAAGCAGGTTTCGCTTGGCGTTGCGTTAAATCGCGGACCGCCAAGCGGAGGTGAGTCGGAACAGGTGAATCCGAAGGATGTTTTTCGCCAATATGGGTGTCATTTAGCATGACCACTAGGTCTTGATCGATCCCGGTCGCTTCGTCAGCAAACGCATGTGAAGAATGAAAGACGATGCCAGCCCCAATGGACTTTAGAAAGTGGCGGCGATCAGCATTTGTTAAATGTATCGGCATGGCTTGCCCTCGTACCGTCGATTGGGTTATGTGAAACTTGGCAAACTGGGTGCGCGCGAACTGAGCAGATTTCGCCCATCGTGGGTGATGTTGGTCAGTAATTGCGATCAGCTTAAATCCAAGCCGGTTCCCAGTTCTTGCGATACTGCTTTGTGATCCATGCTTGCGCCTTGGCGTGGTTGGTAATCGTCAGCGAGTCGGTGTCCCATTGCAATTCATCGCCGGGGTACCGAATGCCAATCGTTCCAAGCAGGACGGTCTCTGTCAGTGGTCCCGCGTAATCGAAGTGGGACGTGGTTTTGTCTTTCCCCAGGCAGGCATCGGCCCATTGGGTGTAGTGATCGACGCCTTCAATGACCGGCAGTTGTTCTGTGGGGAATTTCTCCTCAGGAAAGATTTTTGGCATCGCTACGTGTGGAATGACAAGAGAACCGTTTTCTCCAACCAGGACAGATCCAGCACCTGGCAATTTGTAGTCTACCGGCACGTCGCCAAGCTTCTCACGTGGTGGTGTTGCACCAACAGCGTCATACCAGGTGACACGCAGAGTCGGCCCTTGTGTGTATTGAGTACCGGGGAACTCGTACTGTACGGTGGATCGATCGGTCCACGATTCGGGATGCAGTTTGGGGGCGTCGGCTGTCAGTTTCGTCGGCGATTTCAGGTCGAGCGATTTGAAGACGGGGTCCAGAATGTGGCAACCAAAGTCGCCGAGTTGCCCCGTCCCGTACGCCTGCCAACCTCTCCAATTGAACGGATGGTACATTCCGATCTTGTAGGGTCGCTCTGCTGCAACGCCTCGCCAAAGATCCCACCGCACCTCGGCCGGTACGGGATCATTGCCTTGCGGACGTGGGATATGTCGAGGCCAGTTTGGGGATCCACCCTGCCATGAATGGACTTCTTTGACTTTGCCAATGAGACCGGAGTGCACCATGTGCACGGCAGTTCGATAGGCCGAGTGTGATTGAATCTGGTTGCACATCTGCGTGACTGATTTGAACTTCGCCGCAGCCAGTCGCATTTGTCGTGCTTCGTTGACCGTGTGCGTGAGTGGTTTTTGGCAAAACACATGTTTGCCAGATTGCATCGCAGCCAAGGCGATCGGTGCGTGCATGAAGTCGGGAGTTGAGACTAGCACGCCCTGGAAATCGCCCGCGTCATCAAGCAGTTTTCGCCAATCAGCATATTGTCTTGCCGATGGATATTGCTCGGCTGCTCTACCGAGATGTTTGGCTGAACTGTCTATGTCGCACAAGGCGACGACTTGTACATCGGGGCTGGCGGCGACTCCAT
Organism: Rubripirellula sp.; assembly: GCA_028823035.1. Lineage (GTDB taxonomy): Bacteria > Planctomycetota > Planctomycetia > Pirellulales > Pirellulaceae > Rubripirellula. The sequence goes on along the minus strand of JAPKCI010000059.1, from coordinate 25,172 downwards.
TCAGATCGCTCCAGCCTTTCCCGCCAACGCCCACGCTGGCAATCCCCAGCCGGCTATTAGCACCAAGGACTCGCGAGTATTGGAGCGCGTTCAGGCTGAGTGCCGCACCACCTGCGGTGACTGACTTGAGGAACGTGCGTCGATGGGGGCTTGGGGGCATGATGTTTTCCCTGCTGAAATATTGACTTGATGCTGGTTCAGGCACCGAGTTCATGAACGGCGATGATACTTGATAGGACTCATGTGCAGCTGTTGATGGCAGGCAGGGCCGCGCTGGCATACTTGTCATACTGGACACCGGCCTGCTTGTCATACTTGATCATTGTAACCCTGCTGCATGCGGTGTTGTCGCGCAAGACGCATGAAAGATTGCGAAATGTTGGTGGTTGTCAACGCCGTCTGTCTCCTGACGGGGTTGCTACAAGGACGGGGTTGCTACAAGGACGGGGTTGGTCAGAATGTAAAGGTTGGTTTTTTGTTCACTCCAAATGTGGATGTCTACACAATGTCGCACATGTCCCGCCGATCATTTTTCCAAACGTCTGCCGCTGGTGGACTGTTCATGGGGATTACGGCTAAAAGTTACCGTGCGACCTTTGCAGCAGAGGCACCCAGCAATCGAGTCAGGGTGGGCATGATCGGAGTTGGCAACCAGGGTGGCCCACGCAACAACATGAAGTACTTCCTCAATAATATTGAGGCGATGTGCGATCTGGATAAAAACTACAGGAGTGACGCGGCAGCGTTCCTCGGCAAACAGGCCGACCGATCCGTCATGTTGACCGATGATTACCGTCGCTTGCTGGATGCTAAAGACATCGATGCTGTCGTGGTGACCGTTCCCGACCATTGGCATGCCATCATGACGACGGAAGCGTGTCAGGCTGGAAAGGATGTTTATTGCGAAAAGCCACTCTCGCTGGTGGTGGACGAGGGGCGTGCCATGCTTCAGTCGGCGCGAAAGCATGATCGTGTTGTGCAGACCGGCACGATGCAACGCAGTGGTGTGGAGTTCAAATTGGCAGTCGAACTGGTGCAGTCCGGATTGTTGGGAACGGTGCGGGAAGTCAACGTGACGTTGCCCGGTCCAAACTGGGTCGACCGGGCTGGAAAGCCCGTTCACGATGGCAAGCCACCCGCCGGATTTGATTTTGATCGCTGGTTAGGGCCAGCACCGATGCGTCCCTATAACAAGAATCGTGTTCATTACCTGTTTCGTTTTTTTTGGGACTATAGCGGCGGACAACAGACCAATTTTGGTGCCCACCATCTGGACATCGCCCAGTGGGGCTTGGGAATGGACGAGAGTGGCCCGGTCAGCATCGAGGGTTCTGCTGTTTATCATCCCGATGGTTGGTATGAGACGCCTGACGCAACGGAGATGAAGTACACGTATGCCAATGGCATCGTCCTGAATTGTCGGCAAAAACCGGGTGCTCGAGGCAAAGAACTCGGTACCGAGTTTGTTGGCGAAAAGGGAAGCCTGCTTGTTTATCGGGGTGGTTTGATCGCCAATCCTCTCGAACTACTGAAGTCCGTGGAGGTGCCACCAATCGTCAAAATGGAAGCCAACATTGCCCATGTGCAGGATTTCCTGGACTGCATCAAATCACGAAAGAAGCCCGTCGCCGATATCAGTATCGGGCATCGCTCTGCAACCGTTTGCCATCTCGGAAATATCGCCGTCCGCACTGGAAAGAAACTTAGGTGGGACCCGAAAACAGAAACCATTGTTGGTGATTCCGAAACTGCCAAGTGGTTGACCAAGAAGTATCGCGGACCCTACCAGCTGGGTTGAGTAACTTGTTTCCGGTAAACGCTGTAAGTGCGTCACGCGTCTGTTGTCATCTTAAGTGAAGTCAACCGTTCGCCCGGATGGCTGGTTCGAAGGCCGTCACAGCAGTCAGTCCTGACCATGCGGTTCTGTCCCCGGAACGTTTTGTCGAGTCTGCGGTCTATTCTGGCGTTGAGAACGGTGGTAAATGGTCGACCATTCCTGCATCGGTCCGCCTGAGTTCTTCAAGCGTGGCGGCACGCATGGTGCGCAGTCGATCCAGATGCCTTGGATCGAACGCCAGGTTGGTAAGTTCCTCGGGATCGTTTTCGAGGTCATAGAGTTCTTCGACTTCGCCTTTGACAAGCGTGCGAATGTACTTGTGCCTGCCCTGCATCAATGACACCCACCAAGGAACTTTGGCTGTCTTGTACAGAACTTCTGGATCGGTCGGAATCACATCAGTGTCGCTGCCATATTTTTCACCCGTGAGTGCTGTCAGCACAGGATGTTCCCATTGACGATTGGGATCCTTCAACAAGGGTGTGAGATCATGGCCATGCATCTTCCACGGAAGCGGTAAATCCGCAAAAGCAAAAAATGTGGGGGGCAGGTCCGTTCCGCCCACCGGTCTGGGGCAGACCTGTCCTGCGGGAATCCTTCCGGGAAAGCTCATGATCAGAGGACCGCGAATGTTTGCATCGTAGGGCGCAATCTTCTGCTGAAATCCGTTTTGGCCCCATGCGATTCCCTGATCCGCGGCGAAGACGATGAGCGTATTCTTTGCCTGTCCGGACTCTTCTAGAGCTTTTCTCAGTTGGCCAACCGCGTCATCGATGGCAAGAACGCCCTGATGGTACTGTCGCACCCAATTTTGGAGCGTGTTCCCGTGAATGGGAGCGTTCACGACAGTCCGCTGTTGCACTCCGGAATCGAGTTCGGCATTGCCTTTTTCGTTGCGTTGCCAACGATTTCGATTGCGAACGTATTCGGGTTTACCCTTGCGTGATTCTCCCGGATAGATGTTGACCGGTTCTGGAACCTCAGCGTCCGGATATGCGGTTTGGTGACGTTCGGCTGGGGTGAATGGGCCATGCACGGCGCCGAAACAAAGCCACAGATACCAGGGTTGATTTGCTTGACGGTGCTTTCCTCGAATGAAGTCTTCGGCACGATCGGTATACCAGTCCGTTGTGTAGCCGGATATCCGTTTTACCTTTCCATCGATTTCTACGATCTGGTCATCGTAATAGTGACCTGCGTTCTGGGGGTACTTGGGGCGACTCCAGACGATCTGGTGGTCCCAGTCCCGACCGTATCCACTATCGATTCCGGTGTGCCATTTTCCAATCTGCGCTGTCGTGTAGCCGTGCTGGCGAAACACTTTGGGCCAGAAAGGACACTTGTCGGGATCGTAAACGCTGCCAGGATATTCACCCTGCATTCGCATCGACTCAACCCCGTACTGGTGGTGGCCTGTCAGCATCGTTGCTCGCGATGGCATGCACCAGGTACCGAGGTAGGTGTGCGTGAAACGGACACCCTGAGCCGCTAGAGCATCAATGTTCGGAGTCTTTACCCATGGATATGCTTCCGGGTAACAGCTGACTGTTCGATACGATTGGTCATCTGTGAAAATGAACAGGATGTTGGGGCGCTCAGCTGCCTTGGCGAACTGACTGAGGCTAAGGATGATACAAAAAGAGAAAAGTAAGGAACGTGACATGGCTGGTTGTTCAAAGGGGACGTGATTGTGTTGGGTGTGGTTGTCACGATTTGGTGATGTCGCACGTATTCAAGGCCGAATCAATGCGACTGAAGTGTTGGAAACCACTGGTTGATTGTAAGCGAGCATGGTTCATGTGGTGTTTGCTTAGGTGACTCAATGTTGGCACGATCACGATCTGTGAGAGCACGCTGTGGGGTGCTTAGCCGAGAACTTCAGTGATGTCGCTTGTGCTGTCGCTGAAACTGATTGTCGGGCCAGCGATTTGGTTTGCAATGGTCAGGAACAGATTGGACAGCGGGACGTTATCGCCGTAGCGGAGATGGGAACCATGTTGGAATCCCATGTTCTTGCCTCCGCTGAGGATGATTGGATAGTTGGTCGCTTGGTGGGTCTTGCTGGTCGCACAGCCATAAAAACAAAGTGTGTTGTCCAACAGAGTGCCGTCACCTTCCTGAACTGAGTCTAATTTCTTGATGAATTTTGCGTGCATCTCATTGAGAAAAGTAATGTATTTGGCAACATCCGCGTAGTTTTTCTTTTCGTGTGAAAGTTTGTGTGATGAGTGCGCCAACCCGATCGCGGAGGGGAATCGGTCGGTCTGGCCTGCTTCTTCACACGCGGTTTGAAACGTCGCGACCCGAGTCGAGTCTGTCTGAAATGCCAGGGTCAGCAGGTCGTACATGACCGTCAGATATTCTTCAGGGCTGGTCGTGTTGGCATCGAGTTCCAGTCCATCGCGATCCACGTCTGGCTTGGGTGTGTTCTGCCATCGTTTGGAGCGTTCGGTCATCCGTTCTACCTCCCGTACCGAACTTAGGTACTCGTCCAGTTTTCGCCGGTCCTTGACACCAAGTCGCCGGTTCAGGTCATGGGCCTCATTCAGGACTTCATCAAGGATGCTGCCGCGGCTCGCCAAAGCGTTCTGTTCTGATTGAGTGACCTCACCGAACATCCTGCGAAAAATTTCTGCAGGTTTGTTCTGCGCGGGAATGGGGCGTCCGCTGCGGTCAAACGACAGAGTTGAGGATCGGTAGGGACGATTGACGCCTCCCAGTGAAGACATCACAAGGGATTGGAAACGTGTGTCTTTCCCGAGTTCCTGAGCCAGGTATTGATCGATCGAAATTGACTGTTTGTCATAGGTCTTGAGAATGTCCGCGCCGGTAAGAAAGTAGTCTGCCCCTTTATGTGCAGAAGTAGGGCGCATGGCTGGATGCGAAAGCCCCGACAGAAATGTGATTTTGTCTTTTAATGGCATGATGCTTTCATGCATGCGGGGTGCGACATAATCGTTGCCTTCTCCCATGGGGAACCAACCATGTTCCATTCGGTCAGCCGACTTGTCTGAAGGCATTGGGACGCCGTAGGCAAAATACCCTGCAAAGAATCTCTGCCGGGGGCGCTTTACCTGATCATTTGCCATTCCTTCCAGCCACGGCAAGGTCAGGAAGACACCAGTGGACTTCAACGCCATTCGTCGGTTGAGATGCCAGGATTTGCGTTTCACAATTCGCTCGCTTGGGTTCGTTTGTTAACGTTGTTGAGTTGACGTTACTTGGTGGAAAATGGCTCGGACAATACGATCTGTTCAATCAATGTCTGAAACTTGTCTCCATCTTTCTGCAGAGTTTCGCAAATGGAGGCGACGGCCGGGCGGTCGGCAAACTCAAGGTATCGTCCAAGACCGTAGGACATCACCTTGCGAACGACCGCACGCCGAAATTGCGACTGCTTCTCGGTAAGCAGGTACTGCTTGAGATCGTCCAGATTTTCAATCGTTGTACCATTACTGAGCCGCGTTGATGGATCAATGTTGACGTTTTGATGGGGTGATAGCACCAGTGGATCTTTGGAACCTTCTCGCCATTGCCCCAGAGCGTTGTAGTTTTCAAATGCAACTCCCCATGGATCAATTTTACGATGGCAATCGCGGCAGCTTGCATTGTTGGCGTGGGCAACCAGTCTTTCCTTGAGCGAAAGCAGGTTTTTAGCTTCGGTTGGTGTTTCAGGCAGATCCGGCACATTCGGCGGTGGCGGTGGCGGTGGATCATCAAGCATTCGTTCAAGGACCCATACGCCGCGTTTGATGGGGTGTGTTTCAGAGCCGGTGGAATTGCCAAACAGCATGCTTGCCTGGGTAAGCAAGCCACCTCGATGTTGATCCTTGCTGACGGGAATGACCTGAAATCCGCCACTGACATCCGGGATGCGGTAGTGCCGTGCCAAGGTGGGGTTCAGGACCGCAAAATCCGAGTCGATGAAGGTCTGGATGGGGAGATTTTCCGTCAGCACATGATTAAGAAAATGGATGGTTTCCTGCTCGAACAGATCTTTGGTTCGTTCGTCAAATTTAAAGTACTCAGGATTCACCGCGAGGCGACGAATGCCTGCCAGATCGAGCCACTGTGCGGCAAAGTTCTGAGAGAAAGCGTTGGATTTCGGATCTACCAGCATCCGACGGGTCTGGGCAATGAGGATTTCTTTTTGATGCAGTTTCTCCTGCTTTGCCAAATCAAACAGCGTTTCATCAGGCATTGAACTCCAAAGAAAGTAAGACAGCCGAGAAGCAAGTTCGTGATCGTCGATTCGACGCTTTTCAAGGCCAGTCCCTTCGGCGACCTCAGTGGATTCAGGTTCACTGAGCAGCAGGAAGTTGGGAGAACAAAGAACCGCAGTCAGGGTCGAAACGATGGCGTGTTCAAACGACGGTTCGCGTTTTCTGAGCTTTCGGAACAAAGCCAATTTTCGATTGATCTCGGTTTCAGTTATGGGACGTCGGTACGCCCGCCCCATGAACTTGCCAATGACTTCCCCCGCATACACCGCTTCGGTCGACTGATTCCTGGATTCAAACAGGATCGCCTGTCGTTGTGGAGATGGCCATGTTTCGAAGTGATTGCAGGTGAGCTCAACCCAGTCAATCTTCAGTTTGGGCAACTCTTCATACGAAAGTTGACTGGTGCCTCGGCGATAGTCGTTGAAAATGCGAAAGTAGGAAGGGCGAGCGGGTTTATTGGATTGAAAGGGAAAGTTCGCACCCTGTACGACAAATTCATAAGTTTCCATCTCGGCTGAACGGACTTCAATGTTTGCCGCTTCTTTTTGGTCGGATACGTTCGCACCACGGAAAGATCCCAGTTCAAAGGAGAGTCGCGGAAACGAATGGTTGGCACCCGGGATCGCTGAGCACCGGATACGGACCTGAACGGGGCCTTCGTGCGGTACCTCATACAGTTCAATGCGGAATTCAGGTTGCCATCCCGATCGACCTGCGCCCTTGGCTCCACCAATTTTCTTTTCTTCAGCAAACACATTTCTGATCTGGTCGGATGGGCGATTCCCAGCAAGGATGATGCCATCGCTTGACGGGCTGCCATGTTCCAGGCGAAAAATCCCTGCCTTTACTTTGGTGCCCGGAGAAAAATCAGCCCCATTCTTGAGGCTGAATCCAACTGCTTTGTTGCTGTTCCTTTTTCCCTTGGTCCCCGCTTCACTTGCGGCAACTGTTTTGAATGCGTTTTCAGGTTCGACACGAACGAAGTAAGGCTTGGGTTGCTGCTCAGGAACGAGGATGATTCTCTCCAAAGCTGATCTTGCGATTCGTTCGAAGTATTCAATGTGCAGTGCCGAGGTTCCAAGAACACCACTGTTGTTTTTGAATCCTTCTTTGGCGACGCCTTCCGGTGGCAGATCGACCGAGTATCGCAGGTCAAGATTGAGCAGGTCCCGAAGTGTGTTGTTGTATTCGTAAGCGGTCATGCGGCGAAGAACATTTTTACCGCCGGTTGAGCGTTTCGCTTCCATCGCCTGACGCAGCGCCGCCGTCAGAGCATCAACCATGGATTGACGCTCTTCATCGGAAGGTTGTTTCACTTCCTCGGGAGGCATCTCGCTGACGTTGGTCAGGTCAAGTACTTCCTGCCACATGTCTGTGTCACTGCCACTGACCATATCAGGGTCGAGTGTGTCCAGCCGCAGATCAGCTTTCTGTTGCTTGGGACCGTGACACTGAAAACAGTATTTGGCCAAGTAGGGTCGAATTCGCGTCTGGTAGGAATCAGACCCTGATTCTGCAATGGCGCTGGAGACGAACGGTGACGCAAACGTGGTTGCGATCGCGATCACGGTGATCAAGACGCGGTTGAGCGAACTTTCCATTGCCGCAACACGCAGGCGATGCGATGCGTGAGAGTTCAAGGCTGGTCTGAGGATGCAGTTGTGCAAGAGGTTATGGAAGCCGTCTATGTGTTTTCTGAAGCTGGGGAAAACGTTCATGCTGGCAACGCATTGACGTGCGTATGGCAGCACGGCGCGATGTGGCGGGAGGCAGTTTTGGGGGGATCATCGGTCTACCGTCCCCCCAGTATAGCCGTGATCTCGGGAATCAACCAGTTTTGAGTTGTTTCGCGTGCCGGGACTGCCATAAGGGCTTTGGTGTTAAAATTCAGCTTGCCAGCTTTTGAATTCGTGAATCAGTTCTGCAAGTTTCTCAGGTTGCACGGTGGCCTGATTGTCTGTTTCGGATGGATCCCGTTTTAGATCGAATAGTTGCCATTTTTCGCCCGGTTTTGTTCTGACGATCTTCCAGTTTCCCATTCTCAGGGCTGCGTGTTTTCGGAATTCGAAGTAGTAAGATTGATGTTTGCTTTGGGACCTTCCTGCCAAGATCGGAAGAGCATCTTTTCCGTCGAGTTTTGCCTTAGGCAGTTTTGCATTCGTCAGCTTTGCATAAGTGATCATCAGGTCGGGGGACCACAGCGGTTGGTCGACCACCGACCCCGCCGGGATCACTCCGGGGAAACTTGCGATGGCAGCGACTCGCAAGCCCCCTTCCCAGCAGGTGACGCCTCCACTGCGTAACGGTTCGTTGGATCCCATGTCGATTCCCTCGCGGTCCAGTCTGAAAGCTCCATTGTCAGAAAAACAGAAAATGAATGTGTTGTCCGTTGCACCCTGTTCATCAAGGCAATCGAGTACCCGACCAATTGCATCGTCCAGAGCCGTGACCGTAGCCATGTAACGCAGTTGTGGGTCGGTTTCTTTTTCGGACATGCCATACCTTGCGAATGCTTCGGGTGGCGATTGCCATTCATTGGCCTGTTCCGGAAGTTTGTTTTTTCGGTTGGGTGAATGAGGCGCATTGAAAGGCAGGTAGCAGAACCATGGTTGTTTCGTTTGATGCCGAGTGATGAAATCAATCGCGGCATCAGCGAACAGGTCCGACGAGTAAGTGCCTGTGGCATGGTGCTCTGTGACAGGCTGCCCGGCTGTCCCACGATAGACGTCATGTTTGCCGTTGTAGACATGTCGGTAATAGTCGATGTTGCCGGACGCGTTGCCGAGAAACTCATCAAATCCACGTTCGGTGGGCCGCGATCCTTTGGCGAATCCGATGTTCCATTTGCCGAAGCAGCCCGTGCGGTATCCCGCGGACTTCAGGATCTGAGGGATCAGAATCTCCTTGGGGTTCAAACCAACCCCATAGTTTCCCTCTAGGCCCGGAAGTTGGTTGATCAGTCCGTGTCTTTGGGCAATGCGTCCCGTGAGCAGGCAGGCACGCGAAACGGTGCAAGTGGGTGATGCTGTATAGAACTGGGTCAGTCTGACCCCGCGGCTTGCCAGCTTGGCAAGATTTGGCGTCAGGATTTTTGATTGCGGATTATAAATCAGCAGATCCCCATACCCAAGATTATCGACTGTCATCAACAGGATATTGGGACGCTGCGAGTCGGCCTCGTTCGCGACCAATGAGGTGGTCGGTGTTATCCAGAGAAGGAACAAGATGGTCAAAGGACATGCTCTCTTTTTCAAGCTCATGCGGGTTTCCGTAATTTCGGTTTCATCTTGATTCGTTCTGGTGGGTGAAGCGGGCAGCGGAAAAGCCCTTCGATTTGCATGGTCCAGCTGTTTGCTGGGCCGGATGTTTGCTGGGCCGGATGTGTTTGCGAGTCCCGATCTTTGCGTCAGTGCATTTCGTTGGTCATTGCTGGGGTGCATATTCTAACGCCAGCGGGCTTCGACTCCGACTTCCGTGGTGGGGCGGGGAAAGGAGTGTGGTTGGGCGCCTCTCCTGCGGGGGGGGAGGCGGTTTGACGCACTGCGTGGGTGAGTATGGTCGCTTAGACCGTTTTTTTCCTCACAAACGGTATACTCCGCCTCTTTCTGCAGGCTGAACTTTTTTCTGTTCAGTCACCTGTCATTGAATTTCCGTCGTCACAAGACATTGACCCATGAAGTTACGAACCAAAAACAGCAGTTCGCGCCGACTCCGCACGAAAAACTCTCTGCGTGCCGTGAGGCGACGCAAAAGGGTCGGTTTGGAGAGGCTTGAGCCTCGTCTCTTGCTCGCGGTCTGCGCTGACGGAACGGATCCCCTGTCCGGCGACTACATTCAAAACGATCTCGATGCCCCTTATGTGGTGAACGCACAACTGTGTTATCAGGGTGATATTTCGCTCTCTTCGGATGGATCTGTCACGGTCAATGCCGAAATCTTTAGTGCGACGGGAGACGTGACGATCGACTCGGATGATTCTGTCACTGTCAACGCGGAGGTGACTGCTGAGACCGGCGACATCGACGTCACTGCGGATGCTGCGATCACCATCAATTCGTCGTTGACCTCTGGCGAGGCCATCGAAGTCACGGGACACAAAACCATCGAAGTGTACGCCGACATTATTAGCGATGGAGGTGAAGTCACAATTGAGGCGGTTCATAAGAGACTGAACTTTGGAATCAGCGCGTTGGACCAAATACAGGATTTGTTGACGCTGGGTTCCGGGCAATTGGAAGTAACGATTGGCAGTGAGTCGGACGAGGTGCTGATCAGTGGAGCAGAAGGGGTCTCGATCACGGCGGAGGCGGGCATTAATGACGAATACAACATTGGAGCCAACCCTTATTACAAAAATATCATGCCGGTGTTTCTGGAGTTGATTGGCAAGCCTGATCTATTCTCTCTGCCGCTGTCAGTTCAGGTTTGGAATCCCATAGCGGAAGTGACGGCCACCAATGCGAAGATCATTTCGGACGATGGCGAGGTCACCGTGTCGGCGGTTGCCGAAGCGAATGCGAAAGGTAAGGCGGTATGGAATCGAGTCATCGGGACTGGAAGCAAAGTGGGTGAAGGTCTCGGGTTTGACAAAGGTGGCGGGGCAGCCGGTTTATTCTTTACCGATGCGACTGCGACCGTTGACGTGATTGGGTCTGTGCTCTCGGGCGACGGGGTGGAGGTGTCGTCGGAAGTCACGAATGAGATTGAACTGGAAGTTTCCGCGTTCACGAACAATGGGCTCAGCGACACGAACCCTGCATCAGTGGCGATCGGCTTCGGCCTGACTGAACTACGCACGACTTCGACTGTGAACGTCGACGAGAACTCGCTGATCAGCAGTACCGGTTCGGTGACGGTCGCTGCATCCGGCGAGGACGACAACAGTAACTCAGTAAAAGCAACCGCGTATCGTGATGGTGTGGTGGGGGCTGCCGCTGGCTTTACCTACACCGATGCGACCGTTTCGGCGGTCGTTGACGGGAAGATCACGATGTCGCCTGACGCGGCGAGTTCAGAATCGGATAGCACGCCCGCAATATTGGATTTCAATCCGGCGTTACAAGTTGATTTTTTGAATAGCTCTGTCGGTTTCAGTGGCACGCCGGATTACCAGACCGGGGATGCGGTTGTGTTCTCCAGCGAGGATAACGGCACGATCCCGGGGTTGGTTCCCGATACGATTTATTACCTGATTGTGACCGCGAATTCTTCACTTAATACCTACCAGTTGCAGTTTGCGGAGACGGCTGAAGACGCGGCCGACAACGAATTCATTTCTTTTGGTGCGGCGTTTCCAGAACTGAACAATCTACGGACAGGCGTGGATGCTCCGATCACGATTACGGCGGTGGATGCTGAGGACCGCCATCTGATTCTGTTCGGCTACGATCAGACGCTGGACGGGGTGGCGCTGTTCGAAGATGGGGACACGGTGACGTTCATGCCGTCGTCAGGTCGGTTTTTAGGAGTCGAAGATGAAAGCCAGAATCTGGTTGGGCCCTTGGCTGCGGTAAACTATACCGTTAACACCGTCGAATCGCCGCTTTACGAACAGTATCCCTTGGCTATCGAGTTGATCGACACAGAGGGGCAACCCGTTGCACTCAATAGCGCCTCCTATCTAGAGAGTGACTCGGGCACCTATTATCCGATCAGTGCGTTTGACATGACCGAGAATACGGTCGACCTGAACACGGTATCGATCGATTCCACCACCAATGAAAAGGTTGCCACGCCGCCAAGCATTCCGGTGCAGCAGGGCGAGTCCCTCGTGTTCCGCTCTGGTCTGATCAGTAACGTGCCGTCGTTGCAGGATGGGGCTACGTACTATGCAATCGTCGACTCGGACAATGAGGGCATCATTCAACTTGGTTTGACAGCGTCGCAGGCCGAGTCATCGAATCCGGCGGTGCAAAACGAGCAAGCCTATCTCACGGCGATGGTCGAGGGGCAATCGGTTTCGATTCCCATTGGGAATTTCGAAGCCGGGACGGGGTTGGTGTTCTCCGAAGATCCGAATCTGGCCGATGGAACCTCCGTGGTTTACAACGCGGTCTCTGAAAAACCGATCCAGGGGCTGGTCGATCAGGCGACCTACGTGGCCTACAACGTTAGCAATATCAACGACAACCCTGCGGCCCCGCAGTCCATCGTGGCGCTGGTCAATACGACTGCTGTCGATTTAAGTACGAACGCGGATTCGGGTTCGTTTCAGTTGACAATTTCCGACTCGCAGGGAACGCAGGGTACAACGGCGTCCATCGCCTACGACGCGACGGCGGGTGGCTTGGCAGATGCCATTGACGCCTTGCAACTCGCCGGTGTATCGGTGGTGGTCAGTGGCTTTGGGACAGCCCAGGCGCCTTGGTTGATTCAAGGCTTGGATGAAGATGCGATCGCGGTCGATGCCAGTCAACTTTTCGTAGGAGCGTCGGCTGCTGAGGTTTCGAAACAGACACCCCAACTGGGAATCGTGTTGGGGTCAGAGGCGGTTTCGGGGACCTTCACTCTGACGATCACGGATGCGACTGAGCAGACCGCGACCAGCGCACCATTGGCGTGGAATAGCACGCCCGCCGAGATCGAAAATGCGCTCAATGGATTGTTAGGGATCACCGTATCCGCTTCTGGCATGGGGAATCAATTGTCACCCTGGCGTATCCAAGGGGTGCTGCCGTCCCAAGTCACCATCGACAGTTCGCTGCTGTTGGATCGCTTTGGCGAAGAAGTGACGATGGAGATGACCAGTGATCTGCAAGAGAACTTTTGGACGGGTCAGACCTTGCAGCGGAATGCGGAAGCTTTCACGATCACCGGTTCGCATGCGGATAACAATGACCTGACGTTGCTGTTAACCGAGGAAGCTCCGGTGGTCTCCAGTGACAGTGGCGCGTTGCAAAACGGTTCCGTCTCCGTCAGTGCTGTGGATGCTGGGGCGACGCAAATGTTTTCGTTTGCAGATGGTGGAACGTTTACGCTCACGATCACCGATCCCAGAACCGGCAGCGTGACCACCACGACCGCGTTGGATTGGGACGCCGATGCTTCCAATATTGCGTCGGCCATCCAGACGGCGACGGGCTGGAGCGTGCAAGTGACTGGCAGTGGTACCCTGCAATCGCCGTGGCTCATCGGTGGTGTGGGCGCTCAGCAAATAGTCGTCAATAACGACAACCTGCTACAGGGGGCAGGACAAACCAAAATGCTGTATCGTTCGACAGCGGCCAGTGCCAATGTGGTGAGCAGCGACGCTGACGGCGGGACATTCACGCTGACGTTTTCAGATGGCACGCAATCGGTGGAGTCGGCACCTATTCCCTTCGATGCCTCAGCAGGGGATGTGAATGAGGTGTTGCGTGCTTCCTTGTCCAGTGTCAACGCCGAGGTGTTCGGGTTGGGAACGGCACAGGACCCGTGGGTCATTATTAGCTTCGCCCAGCCGATACAAACGGGTGACGCCATGACCTTCCACGATTCCTGGGATCTGCCAAGTCTCGGTTTGGTTAATGGTCAGACTTACTATGCGGTCGTGAAGCCGTCGGCTTTGGACGCCAATATGGTGATTGTCGGTTTGGCCGCAAGTCCTGCCGATGCGACGGCGGATCCACCTGCGTTCGTTACGCTCTCTTCATCCGTTGACTTGGTTTCTGGGCCGCCGGTAGTGATGACCGGTGCGCAGGAATCGATAACGCCTGTTCCTGAAGCCTTGGAACTGGAAATCAGCACGGAAGTGACCTCCAGTGACTCCAGTTCGTCTGCTTCGGCCATTGGTGGTCGCCCGATGTTGGGGTACTACACCGACGGTGCCAAGCACGCGAAGACACGGTGGTTCTCTGAGCAAAGTCCTGGCGGGGCGAATGCCATTGATCATGAGATCGACGAACGAACGCCCGCGCATCTGAAAGACAAGGTCAATCCGTTTTCACTGACGTTCGGGATCTCCGTCCTGGATGTCACGAACGATGTGCAAACCGTTGTTGGTAATACATCTGTTATTGGGGTCGAAGGGAATGTCGCGATCACAAGCGACCTGAAAGAAAATGTCCACTCATCGGCCAACGCGGGGTTGTCGAAACAGAGTTCGAAAGATCATGGAGAGAGCACTGCGGTGGCGATCGCATCGGCCGTCGCATTGTTGAATAATTCCGCTCAGGCCGTTGTCGAATCGGATGCCGAAGTCACCGGTACCGAAGGGGTTGAAGTGACCTCCGAGATCACCTATCCCAAACGCGTCAAAGTTCCGGGATCGAAAAACGGTGGTTGGGACGAAGCGTATGGGATTCTGAAGAGCCTGGCGTTGAATCCTACCGTCAACGCGGTGGAATCGTGGTTCTTCAACACATCAACCAACGTGGGCATCAAAGGTGTCGGCACCGACGATGCCAAGCGGCTGAGTACCATTTTGACTGGCAGTTTCTCGGTCCAGGACATCACCAACCGGAATCTTGCCCAGATCGCCGACGGAGCACAGATCAATCAATCGCTGACGGGGTACTCGTGGTACGACACCAGTTCCCAGACGGTGGTGACCACTCGAGATCTGGGGGAATTGGAAGATACCAACAGTGTCGTCATCGAAGCGACCAGTGATGTGTCGCAAATGGGAATCGCCGGCCAACTCTACATTGGTTTGGATTTGCTCACGCTGGGCACGAACGATCTGGCGAATAATCTGCTGCCGTTCCGTAAGTCCAGTCGCAATGCCCTCGGGGGCTCGGCCAACTTTGTGATCCTTTCAGAACAAACCCAGGCGTTGCTCGGTGGGACCGACCCCGATGGCAACGTGCCGGTCAATACCTCCACCAACGTGATGTACGGTGGCGGAAGCGAAGGAGAAAATGTCGGTTTGTCGGTCACGGCGGAAACAGCAACCACGTTGATTGAAATTGGCCAGGCGGCGGCCAACAGTTCGGGCGTCGGTTTTGAAGCGAGCACGGCGTATCTGCTGATGGGTGAGAACGATGAATCGGACGCGGATCGAGGACAATTCACCTATGCCGAGATGAACACGGACAACCTGCCGATCGAACTGACTCCGATCAGCGGGACCGCTGGTGAAGTGGTCGTGACGGCTGAGGATCGTAGCGACCTGTGGGCTGTCAGCGGTGCTGTGCTGTTGGGAGCGACGAAGGGAATCGGCCTGAGTGCTTCGGTGATTGAATTGAATCGAGAAGCCGTGGCTGGCGTCGGATCGAGGATGTCAAGCGGGACAACCAAGGCGACCAATCGCAGAACCAATGGTGGCGATTTCACGATCGACGCCTCGGTGGACGGAACGATCATGCCGATGGCACTCGTTGGGGCGATTTCGGCTAGTCGCAACTCTGCGATTGGTGGAGTCGGAGCAGATCAAGTTCCAGCCGAAGGGGGGAATGGTGCGGCTTCTGAGATCGAAGGAAAGTGGGGTCTTGGAATCTCTGGCGATTTTGCAGGTGCCTTTGTCGATGATCAGGCACAGGCGTATCTCAACAGTCCGGGTACCATCTCGGGTGTCGAAAGTGAGGATGCCGAACTGGGCACGCTTGAAATTTCGGCAAAGAACGAATCAATCATGAATCCGATTAGCGGTCAAGCGACAATTTCGATCGCGCGTGGCGACGAGGGAGCGATGGCGGGGATCGCCGGTTCGGCTTCGGTCGCGGCGTTCCACTCAAGCGTGACCGCGATGCTGGACAACGCGATGATCGAATACCTGACGATTGATCTGAAAGCGCTCAATGAAAAAAAGATCGGCACTTGCGCCGCGGGGCTGCAGGTCCAAGCACCCAAGGGTGCGGATCTTCAAATCGCCGGTTCGGTGGTAGTCAACGAGGTCGAGAATACCACCATTGCCTCCATCAGCAATGTCACACAAAGCGAAGGCTTGGGCGAGGTCAGTCTGAGTGCTCTGCAGCTTGATCAGATTTGGGGAGGTGCCGGGACGGCAGCGGTCACTTACGATCGCCGCAGTGAGCGTCCGAAAGCCAAAACGGCGGTGGGGGTTGGCATGAGTGCGGTGTGGAACCAAATCGACAATGAGACCACGGCAGAAGTCGTCGATAGCACCTTGAATCAAAGTGAGGGCGTTTTTGATGTGTCGGCCGAGGATTTTACATCCAGTCGTGTCCTGAGCGCGGGGGTGAACGTGACCGTGCCTGCCGGGATGGCGATCGAAATTGGTGGGATGTGGGCGACCAATTTTGTGTCTCCGCTCACCAAGGCTCTGGTGACCGGAAGCACGATTGAGAATGCGGCCACCGACGATGCTATGAGTGTGGACGCGGTGTTGGCTCCCTTCATGGACTCGTTTGCTGGGTATTTCTCACTCGAATTTGGCAAACCACTTTCGACAAAAGAGACACAGTTGGGCGTTGGTGTGGGGGCCGCCGTTGTCGTGAATCGCTTGGGACCAAAAGATAGTGATGGAACTGCATTGCCTACCCTTGCGCAGGTTTCGGATTCGACGCTCAACCGTTTGGGAGATGTTACGGTTCGCGCCTTTACCGGAGCGTTGGATGATCAAACGTCAGCCTTTGTGCCAAACCAGAATCTCGTGGAATCCCAAGTAGGTGAATTGAGTCTTCACGCCTTGGCAATTGCTGGAAGTGCTCAAGGTGAGAATTCGGCCAGCAGTTCGTTTTCAGTTGGGGTGGTCGTCAATGGTGCGGTAGTCGTAACCGATTTGAAGATCGATACTCAGGCGACCGTGACAACGAATTCACTGATCAATGAAGGGGATTCCGTAAGTGAATCGACGTCGATGGTGGAGATTCTTGCGATCAACCAGCTCACCGTTTCCACGGATGCTGGCGGGGCCTCCGTTTCTGAGAGCGTTTCGTTAACTGGGACCTCAGTCGACATTGCTGTTGGTGGTGCCGATAATTCGTTCAATTCATCCAATCAGACCAGTGCAACGATCGCCGATAATTCTGCGGTTGTCGCAGAGAGCTTGGACGTGGTTGCCTCGCATTCACCAGAGATTGATAACGTAGCTTTCGGAGTTGCTGTTTCGGTCGCCGTCTCGACGGGTATGTTTGGCGCCGCCATCGGTTTCTCCGGTGCTTTCCTTCAGTCTGATCAATCCGATTCGATCGCGGCCGGTGTCTCAGACAGTGACGTCATGATCGGCGACAGCATCAACGTGCAGGCGGACGATCAATCAACGATGAAGACCGGAAGTGGTGCCGGTAGTTTACAGGTTGCCTATGGAAGCGGAGGAAGTGTCTCGCTTGCCCCAAGTGCGGTTACCAACAAAGTGACTGTTGGTAACGTGGTGCTTGCCTGGATCGGTCAGCAACCCCAGTTGGGTGGCAGCCTGATTGACACCGGGGTAACCGCCGACGGTTCGAGTATCAGTGCTGGGGGCGTGATCAAGGTTGCGGCGACCGGTGATCAAACCATAACAAATACAGCGATTGCCGTTGCGGTTAGCGTTGCGATCGCACCTGACTTTGCCAGTGCAGCCGGGGCTGGGGCCGGAGCCTCTTCGACCGTAACCACAAACAATATTATCAAAGCAGCCGTGAATGGAGTTGCTGATCTCACAGTCGGCGGGACTTCCGGATTAAGTGTTTTGGGTACTGACTCTGGCAGTGTTGACATTATTGTTGGAACTGCTGCAGCCTCCATTGGTTGGTTTGGTGCTTCGATTGGTATCTCGCTCGCAGAGATCGTTAATAATGATCAAGTTGTAGCAGAAGTCCAGAATTCGATAATTCAGACCGGTGAAACGAGTACCTCAGGCATGCCGATTGAAATCATTGCCGAGGATAGAGTACAGCTGACAACCAATGCCGTCGCGACTTCGCTCTCGATTAGCATCGGGGCCTCGGGAGCCGGTGGGAAATCAAATATCACCAGCAATGCGAATGTGGCTGCTTCGTTTGGTGATGGATCAAAACTGATGGCTGCGTCAGATGACTCTCGATGTGATTTGACGATCAAGGCCAGCAGTTCCGAAACATTGCTGGCGGAGATTTATGGGGGTACCGCAGGCCTCGGGGCAGTTGGGGTGTTTAACTCTGATGCTGTGCGTTCTGGGTCGACATTGGCAAGCGTTGATACCGCTGCCGACATTGAAACGCAGGATTTTAGCGTGATTGCATCGACCAGTCAGAGTGTCACCTCGGAAGGAATGTCCGTCACTGTGGGTGGCTTGGCTGGAACGGGAGAAAATCACAACGTCACCGTTAACGAAAGTGTGACGACCGATGTTTCAGGTCAAAGTATGCAGTGGAACGTTGCGGGTGATCTACTGCTGCAAGCCTTATCTGGGAACACGGCAACAGCAAAGACGAGCGGGTCAGGAACAGACCAGCAGGATGTCAGTGCATCTTTGATGGGAGTGGGGTTTTTTAAAGTTGATAGTGTTGTTTCACCCGTGGTTACGTTGTCGGTTTCCGATGTGAAATTTGACGTGGCAGGTACCAGCACATTTGAGTCCGATGCAATATCTCAAAATACAACTGAAGCAAAATCAGGTTCTGGGTCGTTAGTCGGCGGTGATGCTGCGAAAGCCACGACCGGTAATTCGCCGCAAGTTTCACTGACGCTAGCGGATCTTGATTTGAACTCCGGTACCACGACGATTAGTGGAAGCAGCAGGGCGGACTATTCCACGAGCGCCAATTCTGTTTATGCAACGGTCGCCGGTGGGTCTGCAGCACGTGCCAAAAACAACTCTAGCACAGAGGTGAATGTTTCCCTTGGTGGAAATACCAGTATCACCGCTGAAGGGTCGGTTTACGTGTCGGCCGAAAATGCGATGTCAGGTATCGGTGATGGTAACAGCCTCAAGGCTTCCGGATTCATGGCGCGCGTGGGTGCTGGAGGTGGTATTACGGGATTTGGTGGAACCAGCGCTTCCACCATGGATGGTAGCTCAGGAATACAGTTTGCTGATGCTGTAGAGATCACCGCGAATGGCCGCGGGAATATACAAATTGGATCGGTCAATCAATGGCAGTCCAATCAGCTAACCCACTTGGGGACGGGGGGAGTAATCAACGGTGCAGGAATTCAATCTACTTTGGAATCGAATCTTAGCAATGCTATCGACATTGGTTCAAACGTCAGCCTGATCGCGCCGGGGGGAGAAATTGGTATTGGAACCAGTAGCAACAGTGTTACGACGAGTAATGCTGACTCCTATACCTTTGGTCTTGCTGGCGGCAGCAGCAGCGATTCAAGCAATAACATGACATCGAAGCAAACGTTAACAATTGGCAATTCGTCCGTACTTCATGCGGGCAGAGATATTGTGATTACGACGGGCTACGATCCGAGGACGAAGACGGAATCGCTTTTGGATGCCTACGCGATTGTCACCGCTCGTTGTGCAGGTCTGTTGGAAATACCTGGAACGACCGCCGATGCAGTTTTAAATGCCGACAACACATTAAGCATCGGCACTGGAACGATCATCAGCCATGGGGACATCGAGATAGGTGCGTTGCCGGGAATCAATAACGCCTCTTGGTACACCTTTGCCAATATGGATGGCGCAAAAGGTAAGGTTCACCAAGGCACTGATGGACTGACTGAGAGCAACAGCGTTACGATTGACAGTGATGTTTATGCGGGGAACAACAATACGCTATCGATTGATATTCCTGCGACAGGACAGCAGATCAACGTCAATGGATCGGGTAATCAAGCGATCACAGAAGAAGCTGCGGAAATAGAGCCAAGTGATGCCTTTGCAACATCAGGAGCGTTCCTTCCTTTTCAAGTTAGTTACAATTCTGACTACGATGCGACGCAATTGCTGGCTGGACTCGACGATACTTCCAAAGCAATCCTCGAACCCTCTATCTCGAAGCAGAGCGTCACTGCGGTCACGCTGACTGACCTGGTGGCGGTGGGAGGTCAGGTCGTTCTCCATGCAGCAGACTTGCAAGGGTCGGGCACGATCACCGCGAACATGCCGAGTATTTCAATCACCAATGAAAGTGACGCCTACCTGTTGCTAGATGGTGTTGGGAATGCAAACACGCTGAACATGGGGCAAGTCAATGTCGTCGGTGGTGGTACGAAACCCAGCGGTATGACGTTCACTCAGAATAAAGATGTGCCCGCGATTGTGGTGTTGCAAACTTACGGTCAAGCAGTGGGTGATTCGACATCTGGTCCCGCAATCGCCTTGAACGATGCTATGGTCAACACCGCAGGCTCGGTGCAAATTACAAACGACATGGGGGCACTCGTTCAAACTGCACCCATCAATGCACAAACCGTTTCAATCAGCACTCCGAATTCAGCGTACATTGTCAGCACGCCAGCGGACTACTACGGGTCGAGTGGCGAGATCAAGGATTACTGGACCGCGGGAACTTCGCTGACGCAGGATGGTGGTTTCGAATCGCCCTCAACGGGCACCTATGTCTATAATCCACCAGGATCAAATTGGACATTCAGTTCATCCTCGGGCGTTTCTGCAAATGACAGTGGATTCACCTCCGGTAATCCTTCTGCTCCGCAGGGCGATCAAGTCGCTTTCCTGCAGATGCAAGGTGAAATCAGCCAGTCGATGGGCAGCATGACTGGGGGGGCAACCTATGTATTGCAATTTGATTCTGCCCAGCGGGCCGGTTACCCGGACCAAAGTTTCGACATTGCCTTGGATGGGAATCAACTTTGCCAGATTACACCGACTTCAACTGACTATGAGTCCTACAGTTGCACCTTCGAGGTGCCAACAACGGAGTTGGCGAATCAGGATACGCTTGTTCTTACTGACGGTTTGAGTAGCACCGCGACCGCGTTTTGGCACCAAGACCAACTCGAGTTACCGACGTCAGGCTCGATTGCCATCGATTTCACCTATCAATCTGGTGGTAACAAGGAAGCTGACGGTATCGCTCTGGCGTTTCAGACTCAAGGCGTGGATGTCATTGGAGCCGTTGGTGGATCATTGGGATATGTGGGTATACCCGGACCAACCGCGGCATACCAAATCAATCTTTATAACGGTCATGTCCAAGGTTCCAATTTCGTAACAACGAATACATCGGAAACCTATCTAGAGACGAGCCCTGTTAGCTTTAACAGTGGGAATCCAATTCGTGTTCAGCTTGTCTACGATGTCGACACCAGCGTTGTGACTGAATCACTTACCGATTTGGCAACTAACGCCACTTTTACGCGAACTTACGAAAATGTTGATCTGCGTTCAGTGCTCGGTTCAAAAACCTATGTTGGATTTACAGGGGGAGATGGTGGAGCCACCTCGACTCAGACCGTCAGCGACTTTTCGTTGACAGTGGGTGATGCTGATCAAACTCCAGTGATGCAGGGTTTTGGTAACTGGGAAATTAACGGGGACGTTAATCGGGTCCTCACGTTGACCGGCCTAGAACCGACCGGTCAGGATGAAACTGTATTCTTGGACAATATGGTTTTAGCAACCAATCCGGATGGGTTCATGCCGGGGCTGAACTCGTACGTTCAGGAATACACAGCAAACCTCGCTGCGACTACCGCCGCCAACGACCTCTATCTTGAAGAGTCGGGTGCATCGTTTGGCCTGCAGTTTTCAAGCTGGCTCTACAATCAGGGTGGCCAGTCAATCAATATGAACTACAACGTTTCCCCCGGGAGCATTGGCAGTGATTATCCTAGGAAAGCAAACGATAACTTTGACTCCGAACAACACGGCAACGGCACTATTTTCTTTGGGAGCGAAATTCCCTATTTGTGGAATCAAGCGACGAGCGTTAGTTCGGGCTCGGGCTATCTGTACCTTGATTTGGGTTACCTTGACAATTTGTCCAACGCTCAAACCTACAGCGTTCAAGCCAGCGGTAATTCCTTGGACGAGTACAAGAACGTGACGCAGGGAACGGGTCCTCAAAAGGATGATGTTTCCCCGGGGCGAGGGGTTTTTCCCGTAGTGCCGGCGAGTTTTCCCACCTCAGTTTCTGTTTCTGAACCAGGCAGTCGCTCGCTGGGCGGCAGTGGTATCACTGCTGGCTCGTTGGATGTGACTGCTCTGTTTCTGGACATCAATGGACCAATCAAAGTGGGCGCGCTCAAACAGTCGATTGATCTCGTGTTGGGCAGCAATCTTCAGGACTCGATGGATTCCTATCAACAAGATTTCAAGAGTGGATCTATCACCAGCCCGACGATGGATCTCGATACCTACTTTGGTACCTCCGGTATGACTGGATACTTCGATGCGAGTTCGGGAGAAATTGTAATTAATCCGTATGCGGTTACCGCTGGCTTGGCCAAGGCTGTTTTTACAGGAGCCATCATCTCAACCACAGGGCTGGGTGAGATCACCGTACAAAGTGATCCTGGCGAAATAAACATCGACAACCAGACTGACTACCCTCTGGTGTTGGAGAATATCTCGGCGGCGAGTCAAGAACTCGGTGGTGTCGTATTACTGAACGATACGATTACAAATACAGCGACCGGCTTTGTCTACAGTACCGATGAAAGTGTTCGCGTTTACCAAGGTGAACTCCATTCAGACTTGGACAGCATGACTTTGGTCACTACGACAACTGGTGATGCGATAAGTTTCCAGCCGGGGTCGGATCAGCCATATGTCGCCGGTAGCGTCAGTCCTTCCAGTTTGGCCTACCAATGGACAACGGATGCTTGGATTTCACGGGAGTTGACTTTCAATGTGAATTCCAGTGGTGGCTATGACCTCACGGCGGGTTCAACAGGTGATGCTTGGCACTGGGGGCGATTACGCGGTGCGAGCCAAAATGCGGAGGTTGAAAGCAGTCCGTTTCCATCGGTCAACACCGTGCTCTTGTCTGATGGACAAGCTGACGATTCAAACGCCTATTGGCACCCCACAAAACTTGATGTTCCGGAGACTGGGCAGTTCACCGTTCAATTCACCTATCAGGCGAGTGGTGATAAAGCCGCTGACGGAATCACCTTCGCATTTCAGAATGAAGGTGCCAATGCTCTCGGTGGGGTGGGAGGTGCACTCGGCTATGTCGGAATCTCAGGGCCCACTGCCGCCTATCAAATTAATCTTTACAGCGGCCACACGCAGGGATCGAATTTTATCGTGACAAATGCGTCGGGAACGTATTTGACAACCGATGAAGTGAGTTTCAATGACGGCAATCCTGTCGAGGTGACGCTTGTTTACGACGGTGATGCAAAAACAGTTTCGGAATCTCTTACAGATACCGTGACTCTTGCGACTTATACACATGTATATGACAACATCGACTTGACTGCGGTGCTTGGTGCCTCATCCTATTTTGGATTCACGGGCGGTGATGGTGGAGCAACTTCGATCCAAACGGTAAGTGATTTTTCGCTGACCTTGGGAACCTCCAGTACTCCACAGGTCAAGGACTTCGCACTTTGGAATGGTTTGTATCATCAGGACGTTGTCAGTCTGAGTACTTCCGGGATGGAGAATAGCAATGCACTCCAGAGTGTGACGGCTATCATTACACAAAGTGAATCTGCGACGACCACTTTTTCGGGTGATAACTCAGATGCATGGAATTATGGTCCCTCAACGACTTGGGATTGGAGCTACCCAACTGAGATTCTTCTGCGGAACTTCAATCAAGTTCCTGCAGCTAACCCGATCTCCATCGACTTCTCAGGGGTGCAGTACGGTAGCCTAACGGTTGAGTCGGATGCAGACTTGCGACTTGCTGGGAATATCATTTTTCCTGGAACGGTGAGTTTGTCGTCAGCTGAAAATGTTACTCAAGTGCCCAACGCTGTCGTCAACGCAACACGCGTCGACTTCACCTCAAGCGAAGGGAGCATTGGCCAAGAAGGCTTGCCGATTCAGGTCAGTGTTGATTCATCCAGTGTCATTAATGCCAACGCGTCTGACGGTATTTATCTCTCCTCTAAGAACGAGTTGGTTTTGGGGCAAATCATTACTTCCTCGGGTCAGGTTGGTTTGGAATCGGATGGCGATCTCACTGCTGGAGAAGGTAATTCCATGATTGCCGGTGATAATATTTCTCTTATGGCAGAGAATGGCAGCATTGGTTCTCAGGCACGACCGCTCACTATCCAGACGAAAACCTCCCAACTCGAATCCGGGACCGTCATCGGTGGATTACTGTCTGCTGCCGCAAAAGACAGCGTCTTTGTTGTTCAGCCAGAGAGTGACCTGCGGCTCCTTTCAGTGACCACCAGTTCGTCGTTGGGAGTGGTTTCGATTACGAACCAAAGTGGCAGCATCACAGACGGAAATACGTCTGATGTGTTCGAACTGAACCAATTTACTCTTGAACAGGCTGAGTTCTTGATTCAGCAGATAAACATTGTCCAGCAGAACACTGCCGAAACTACAGTGACCGCTTTCGAGGCTGCGGTGGATCAAAGTTACTTGCAGTACTGGACCATGGTTCCATCACAAGGGGCTGTTGACGAACAGACCGGTGAGTTTGTTTTGAATGCTGATGGACTCGCTTATTATAAAGCACAAGCAGCGTTGTATTACGCTGCGGAATCAGGAGATGAAAGTCCAGGTCCAGTGACGGATGAGCAAATACAGAGCTATGGTAATTTGCTCTATCAAAACAGCGTTGCTGTCTTTGCAGACAGCCTTGTCTTTGGGAACGCATGGCCCACCCTTTCACAGTTTCAATCCTACGACCCTGATTACACGTATGAAGTCTCCAGCGGGGTGCGTGACACACTAACCTATGGGGCGAATGACCTCAGTAATTCCTTGGCTATTCTGTCGCTAGATGCACTCAGTCCCGTCGGCACTGCGGTACTTGGTCCGATTAGTCCGGCGATTCAAACGACCGTGTTGGATCTCAACGCTGGGGGGGCCATTGGTGTTCCTTTCCACGTTTTGGAAATCGACTACTCTGACTTCCAAGATGGAACTCTCAACGATGAAGAGGTTGCGGTGTTGGCACAAGCAACCTCTTCAGGAGAGTTGCGGTTCGTTGGCGTCAACCCGAGCGGGGAGCGGGTCGAATATTTCTATGGCAGTCGTCCGGACGGCGTGACCCCAGAAGCCGTGATTATTCGAATTGATAAGCCTTTAATAGTGGACCTTGCCGTGAATGGCTTGGTCCAAGTCCAGGCGCAAGAATCGATTAATTTGACTGAGGCAGTGGGGGACCTCAATGTCATGTACGCCGAGGCTCCCTACGCCGTAAAGCTGGTCTCGC
>JAPKCI010000283.1 GCA_028823035.1 Rubripirellula sp. | reverse complement strand
ACACCCATCTTGAATGGTTTTGTGAGCGTTACTTCGTGTGCGTCATCACCTTCACTCATCGTGAACGTGCCAGCGGGGATCAACTTGAATTCCATGCCCAAGGAATCCGCTGATTCAGGCAACTCAACTGGCGTTGGATTGTTGGACGCAACGGGTGGCGTGGGCTGCGAACGATCACACCCAAAGATCACAGCAACAGCCACTCCAATAGCAACAGTTTTGAAAAGATGAATGCTCACCCCATTGAAATCAGACAAATTAACGCGACCCACACCTTTCGCAAAGGTGTAACAATTATAACAAGACCCCACCGCTCGGGGTGGAGCGGCGGGCCGCTAAGTTCTCTCAATCACTCGACTTGTCCTCTCCACCCGTGTCCGCGTGGTGGTTTCAATCGTTGGTATCCCTCGCAGGCTGACCAGCACGGCTTTGGCGGCACGTAACCGTACCCGTGGAGTCAAAAAACTCGAACGAACACTTTGGCCGATGAATTCCGAGGTTGCGTCGTCAACTGCCACCCGATTTTGGCTCGAAACGGAGTCGAACTTGAATGGTCGCGGCGAATAAGCGTTCCAAGACGTTCACGCTACGGAGCAGAAACCCAACCGGTTCGTCCGAGATCGCTGTAGGGAACGCAAAAGAAAATCGGCGAGCTATCCAGTGCGTCGATACGACCGAAGCAAGCGACCCAGTCAATCGGTCGTTTCGATCACAGTATCCGTGTCAGGCAGTCTGAACATCGGTTCGTTCAGGTTGTTGCCCGGATGCGCAAAACAATAGGCCGCGGATGCGAAGACCGTTCAGTAACTAGGGGAAGACAACAACTAGGGGACGACAACAACTAGGGGACGACAACTCAAATAGGGGACGACAACTCGGGCTGTAGCTACAGAAAGAGCAGGCAGTTGTCCTACTTCTACGCCCTAGTCACTCGATAGAATAACATATGGAAGTCGCTGAATCGATTCATCATTGGCAGTCAGGCGTTCACACTGCCCGATAGCTACTTATCCTGATCAAATTCATTCCCGCGACTAGCAAGCAAACGCATCGTTTCACAACGAAAATGTTCAACGAAAACGGGATGCAGAGAAGTGAATTTCTTTCTGGCAATGTATTTGGGGATTCACGCAGAAATTGAGGAATACCATCTCATCATTATCTGCACAGCGGCCATCATCCTTGTTGTAGTAATGTTCGAAAAGTTCTGCTTCCGGCCATGGAGGAAAAAAGAACGGACGAAGCAACTTGGTCTGGTCACACAAAACTTTGGGTTACCCTTCGTTCCGACTTCAGATAACACGACCCTTTCCCGCCTTGGCAACTTCCATCTGTTTCAGGTGGGAGCCGAAAGCATAGAGTGCACAAACGTACTCGAGGCTGATGCCGACGAAGTCAAGATGGTCTTCTTCGACTACAGCTATACGATTGTTTCATCCGGCAGTGGGAACACCAGCAGAACCACGTATCGTCAAAGCATCCTGCACTTTTGCTCCCCGTCGCTCCGCCTACCGAAATTCTTCGTTCGCCCGGAGGGATTGCTCCACAAGATTGGTAGCGCATTTAGCTATCAGGACATCGACTTCCAAACCCACCCCACGTTCTCAAGAAAGTATCTACTGCGTGGCGAAGATGAAGCTCAAATCCGCGAACTATTCAACGACAACGTACTGACGTTCTTCGAGACGCAGACCAAGATCAGCGTCGAAGCAAACAGCGACCAGTTTGTGATGTACCGTCCGAAGAAGCTCATCAAGCCGGACGAATTGAAGCAGTTCATGGACGAAGGCTTGGGATTATTTGCGTTGCTCAGTAACCCAACCAAGGTTTGACGTAATCCTTAGTTACCACGGTATTGAACGGATCGCGAACAACGTAAAACTAAAGTGGCGATGCGGTTTCGGGCCAAGAACCTCGCTCTTCACAGCTATTCTCCTGCGTTGGTCATCCGTCAACAGAATTCGTTTGTTTCCGAATTGCTCATTCAGCACAGCCAATTGTATCTCCACGCAACCGATTTTCTGTTGGTGTTGTCGATTGACCCAAGTAGCAAGAATGGTCAGCATCGAACGCCACGGTTGCAGAATGAACTTCATCGGCGTCTCGGTGGTTCGGCAAATCCGAAACGATCATTGGTTTGAATTGAAATGCAAAGCTGTGCGGGCAAGCAATCAGCGCTAGCCTTCGTTCTGGTGAGAACGATCGCGGAAACATTGGTGACGTCGACGGCACGTCAGTTCGAATGAGATGCATCGCTGGCAGACGCTTGAAAGTGCGATTTTCGCAGGGGCTAATGCTCGTCTGAGCCTTTTGACCCCACGCAGTAACAATCTGATCGAATTCATGGTTCGCCTCAAAACCACGAAAGAGAAAGCACGTTTTCCGAGAGTCCAATATCTCCAGTGTTACCTTTTCTCCATTCAACCAGTGGGCCGATCTCCTTGAAAAATGTAGGGACGAAAAACTGTTTTTCAAGCAGGTAATCGTGCAATGCAGAACCTGTTTTCGCAAAGCACTCGAGACGCTGACCAGCAAGCCCGTCAACGGCTGTTTCCAACAGCGGAGCCAAATCCTGCATCGAACGTCCATTCACTGCGTCGAGACAGACTGCATTACCACGGCGTTGTCGCACACAGACCGACGCGACCAGTTTGCCAGCAATTTTGCGTCCGTAGAAACGCGCCGACGGTTGCTCCAGCAAAGAATTCACCCAGTCGACTCTTGCGAGTCCGAAAACGTCACGATCCAAGGCCACCAGTTGATCGTGGTCTGCCGATCCAAGTCGCAGGGACTCGAGTTCAACCAGAGTGGACTCCGCCGACTGGGGATCTCGAGCAAATAAGGTAAAGGACTGTCCCTGTGTGTACCGCATCAATTTGAACATTCGGTACGAGTCGTTGGTGGAGTGTGCTACCCAGCCATTGATACCCTTGCGTTTCATTTGCCGGGTGACCCCCATGTACAGCTTGATTGCAATCCGAGAAACGCGTGCTTTGGGATCCACGATCATCATGTCGAGATAGCCGATGTTCCCAAAGTGATGCGTTGCGAAGAAGCCCAGCAACTGTTCTGGTGAGCGTGCAACCATTGCGGTTGCACGAGGCTGGCCATGAGAAACTTCCAGATCGGCGCGAATGAACGGCCATTCTTCCAGTTCAAACAGACCGTCAATGTCTTCATAATCCCGTTCCATATCGAGCGGCAGTACTTCGAACGATTCGGTAAAGTTTGAGAACGGGAGCATCTGATTGCTTCTGTTTTATTGGGGTGCCGTCTCGATACTCGAATTCTGTTGCACATACGGCGTCAAGCTTGCGAATTCCTCAAGGTGAGGACGGAGGAAACGACGCATCTGGGCAACCATCGGTTCGTAATCTGCTGCCGATTGCTCCTGCACCGGAACCTGGACTCCCACGTCTTGTTCTGATGCAGACATGATTGCGTGCAGTTCTCGCTGAATGATCTGATACCTGTCGTCCAGAATCCCCCACACATTGGTATCTGCCATTGAGTAGTCATTGCCTTCATGCTCGGCAAAGTGTTTTCGGGCATCAATTTCTTGAAACCGTTGAACCAGTTCAAGTGCTTCCGGATGATTAAAGGACATGTAAACCAGTTGATTGTCACGTTCCAAAGCGTCATGCAGCTGATGCGTATACTCGTCATAACCAGCGAACGCGGACGCCATTTGATCCGGTTCATCGAGCGTCCGAACGGTGGCGTCAACCGCGCGGAACGCCATCGCGCTTCCAGCAGTCAGCCCGGGAGAAATCAGTGGGTCGACAAAAAAGGCAGCATCGCCAACCAGCAACCAGCCATCGCCTGCCACCTGCCTTGCATGTCGGCGAAAACCGGCTCGTGACGAGTAGGTTGTGCCGGGTTCATAATGTCCGGTAAGGAGTTCTGCACCCGTCAGCAAATGATCGATGGCAGGGTAACGCTTTCGGTAGGTTTCAAAGGCGTCCCTCGGATCATTCCTCAGATGGTTGTCCCGATCCTGCCGCAGAACCATCCCCACACTAACAATTTCCGAAGCGGGGCAGCCAAACCGAGCCATCAATTGGTGTCTGTCTGGCAGAGTGTCAGTTGCCTGCAGCACGTAGTTCAGCATCTGCTGCAGGTTGGCATCTGGCGACTCCTGCCACGAAACAAGTGGGATGTACCACATCCATCCTTCAGGAAAACAGACATGCTGTGTGTATTCATCACGGGGAAACTGCGCGACATTGTTCCAGTTGTAACTATCCAGGCTGCGTACATTCCTGAAGTATCCCCAGACCGCGCTTGTCTGAAAGTCAACCTTTTGTTCGGCATATTGCTGCGCATGCCGACCAACCACGCGTGCCGGCCCACTCGCATCGACGACGATGGATGAAGCGATCCTGAAATGCTGGGTTCCAACACTGAACGCCACTTCGCTGCGCGGTGTCTGCAACAACGAATTACGTATATCGACCGTTGCTCCTTGGATGATCGAAATGCCACTGCGTTTTCCATTGTCGATCAGCAATTGATCCATCACTCTGCGCTCGACCTGAAACGTCTCGTCAAATGTCTCGAGAATGTACTCTGAGGCAGACGCCAAATCCTTCGTTCCAGAATTGACGTGAAAGAAACCGAGTCCATTCTTAGGGAAAAACAGTCGTTGCATGACTTCATGCGAGATGCCCACGCTCCGCGCCGCTTTGCAGAATCCC
The DNA here is from genome assembly GCA_028823035.1 of Rubripirellula sp. GTDB lineage: Bacteria > Planctomycetota > Planctomycetia > Pirellulales > Pirellulaceae > Rubripirellula. The sequence goes on along the minus strand of JAPKCI010000283.1, from coordinate 3,327 downwards.
GAAAGCGTGCTTTCACCAATTTTGTGGACCGCCTGAGCGTTGCGATCAAGAACAAGAACCGACGTCTTCGGTCTCTGCATTTTCAGCCATGTGGCATAGAGCATCCCGATCGGGCCTCCGCCGATCACGACGACATCATAATGCACAAGTGGCGCAGATTTCGAGGTCGGCTGGACAACGTCACTCGCATTGTCGTCCGACTCCTGCATCAAGTCCTGCAAAAGATCGATCCATGAATCCGCGTCTGGGACCATTTTTAAAAGGGGCAGCAATTCAGACAAATTAGCCAGCTTGTCGACCAGATCCTGAGTATTCCGGTTTCCATCAGAACGATCGTGAAACCAATAGTAGATCACTCCAAGGTGAAGCAACCAGACCAATCGTGACAGTCGATTGCAGTCTTCGTTATTCTCAATTCCGCCGGCGCGCAGCAAGTCTTCCAGCACAGCCAGATTGGCTTCTCGCAGTTCGCTGGCCTTCCTGCCCAGGGGACTCAAAGAGGAGGCCGGGTCAACGGCCTCGCGAAAAATCGCGACGATTGCTTCGCGGTGGGGTTCCATCACTTCTAGCTTGCATCGCACGAAGCTGCGGAAATTCGGGCCGATCAGATCATCACCGCTCGTGCGTCCTGACCGATACATGTCCAGCGCTTGTTGGTTCAACTGCTGGTACAAAAAGAATACCAGATGTTCTTTGCTTGCGAATCGCTCATAAAGAGTGGCGATTCCAACTCCGAGTCGCCGCGATAGTTCCCGCATGCTACTGTTGGCATAACCCTTTTCGCTCCAAAGTGCCAGGGCCGCCTCAAGTGTACGCTGATCATCAGTCGAGCTCGTTTTCATCTCAGTAACCGCAGATTCAGGGTGCGTTTAAAAAAGGTAATTCGAGCGGCATTCCATTGCCACAGTGTCAATTGAATCGTTGATCCTAACAGAACTGACGACCCCGTGACGAGAGCTTTGTTGACTCAGCAGCTCGAAGCAAAAGTCATGCGGTAGGGAGCAATGGAATGGCGGATCTGCTTCGTCCTGCTTTGTCCCGATACCGCATCTCCGGTAACGCTATCGTCATGCTCCTTCACGTTTGCTAGTTTTTGGACAGGAAAACAAACTCGAATACTTCGCGGATTACGACGCGCAATCACTCATCACGATGTTGGCCGAAAACGAAGTACTGGAGGAAGGCGTGGTACTGGAGGAAGGCGTGGTACTTGAGGTGAAGTAGGGATCTGAACTTCAATCGTTTGTGGTGCAAATACGTCGCGAGCTTGGGAGAGCAGGTGATTGGTTGCAATGTCGGTTGCATGTCGCCCACTTTCCGCCTTAGCCCGGTATCGATCTTTGCGTTACCGGTTGGCTGTATCACTCAGAACAACTTTCGTCCTGCTTGGCATGGTTTCGCCGGGAATGAACAGTCGCGACGCGGGGACTCATAGTACTTGCGGCACTGCCGGTTGTGTCGCAAACGAAATGCGACTCGGCAAACGCAACTGAGACTCCCCGTGCTGCTTGCTTGTTGTGATCAATCGATGGACGGACGAGCCATGATTGCGTTCCAATCGAATTTCTCCCCTCATCGACGGAGGCCACTTGGTTCGCTTCCGGTCCTGCAAGCTGATCGCCGCCCAGATTTACCATGCCCATGCGTTGCTGCTGCCGTCTCGGTTGTGGTGACGATATTGTTGCATCAGCAGGCGGGTTTGCGGACTCAGCACGGGCGGTTGAGGCATGATCACGCGAAGGACTCGATTCTTCCAATCGATCAAGAGGACTCACCACGCTGTATTGCCGATCATTCAGGCAGTGCAAGTAGATCATTGTGGTACTTACATCGTTGTGCCCCAGCAATTCTTGCACCGTCCTAATATCTTCACCCGCCATCAGCAAGTGCGTCGCGAACGAATGACGAAATACGTGCGAAGTGACCCGCTTTCGGATACTCGTTCTGGCGACGGTCATTTTCAATTGATCAGGAAAGGTATCTTTATGAAGATGGTGACGATGCAATCGGCCGGTGCGTGGATGCTTCGAGAGGCGATGTGAAGCGAAGAGGTATTGCCAACCGAACTCGCGATGTGCGGCCGGATACTTCCGATCCAAGGCATGCGGTAGGTCGACCGAAGCCGTCCCGTCTGCCAAGTCTTGTTGATGTAACGTATGTCGCCAGCTCACCTTCAGCTGCAAAGCGGATCTCGCCATGTCGGGCAGCGGAGTAATGCGGTCTTTCTTACCTTTGGAGTCGCGGACAATGATCAACTTCTGATCGAAGTCAATGTCCTTGATTCGAAGTTGCAGGCATTCGCTTAGACGCAGGCCCGCACCATACATGAGTTGGCCCATCAGTTTGTAAACTCCCCTTAGGCCATTAAGCACCTCGGCAACCTCGTCCTGGCTCATTACAGTAGGCACACGCTTCGGTTTGGAACTGCGGATCGCATCGATGCAATTGAGTTCACGCTTGAGCACGTGTTTGAAAAGATAAGCGATCGCATGAAAAGCCTGATCCTGCGTCGATTCCGCAACGTCCAGTTCGACTGCCAAGACAGTCAGATGAGCTTCGACGTCGCGGGGGCCGATGTTACCCACACCCCATCCATTGGACTGGGTTCCGGCTGCAATCTCCTTCCAGAGCTGTCTGGCGGTAAAAAATTCACGGAGTTTGCTGATGTAAGCCTTCTCCGTGTTCCATGCCAGTTTGTTGAGCCGCATGACGCGGCGCATTTGTTGGATAACGGGTGCTTCGGTAGGGTCGATCGTCCCAATCAAGTCGCATGGAGGCGTATCGTCTTCCGCGCTCTTTTCACGAGCGACAAGAAGCTTGAGCTGACTACAAATGTCGTCGAGTTGCTCGCCACGGTTTTTCAGAAACTCAGCTTTGTAGAGAGCCAATCCCTGAGCGATTTTCAGTCGTTTCCACGCAGGGGCACCGGCCCGCTTCTGATGCACGAGGAATGCTATCACGTCGTCGGAGCCAAAAACCCAGCGTTGTTTGTTACTAATTCTGTGGAAGCTGGCGAGTTTTGAGTACCAAATGTTAGCCCAATCAAGAGGCGGTCGTTTCGCCGTATTGTGCTTCTTGAATTCTCCCATCGTTGTGCCCCCAACGTACGAGTGACATTGTCCGTTGGGTGTTGTACACCTGCTATGCATCAAGTCAACTGATTTGCATCTATTCAAGATCGATTTGCAACCGCGCGGCAAATCGGTCATAGTGAAAAACTTGAACAGACGTCGAACCGGTAATAAACCCGCGGCACGAGGTTATTTCCCGGATCGACCGCATATAAACAAGTTCGCCATCAGAGGAGACTCCGAATGAAAACTCACA
>JAPKCI010000518.1 GCA_028823035.1 Rubripirellula sp. | reverse complement strand
TCTGATGCGACGCTTGCGCCGACCAAAACACCGTGTTTCCATTCTTTCGCTTCATAAACCAACGGAGCGAGTTCTTTGCGCCGTCCACCGAACACGAGCGCCGAAATGGGCACTCCTTCCGGGGCCTCCGCTAGGCTGGAATAAGAGGCATTGTTTGTTGCAGAGACAGTAAACCGTGAATTTGGATGCGCCGCCGGTCCGTTTTCAGCGTCGTATTTGTTGCCACGCCAGTCAATACTGGGCTCACCATCTTTTTTGTCTTCCCACCACGGTTGATTGTTGGCAGTGGTCGCAACATTGGTAAAGATCGTGTCGCGGTGAATCATGTCGTAGGCATTTTTGTTGGTTTTTTCGTTGGTCCCGGGTACAACGCCGAAATAGCCGGCTTCTGGATTGATCGCCCGCAACTGACCTTCGCTATCCAGATGTAGCCAGGCGATATCATCTCCCAACGTCCAGACCTTCCAACCCGAATGCGATTCTGGTGGAATTAACATGGCCAAATTGGTCTTGCCACAGGCTGACGGGAAGGCGCATGCAACATAGTTTGTTTCGCCAGCAGGGTTTTCGATGCCAACGATGAGCATATGCTCGGCCAACCAGCCTTCAGTGCGTGCCTGGAAACTCGCAATACGCAGTGCGTGGCACTTTTTGCCAAGGAGGGCATTGCCGCCGTAACCGGAGCCAAAGCTCTTGATAGCGAGTTCTTCCGGGAAATGCATGATGAAGCGTCGATCTGGATCCAGATCACCGGTCGAGTGCAGTCCTTTGACGAAAGTACCTTCGTTTTCAATGCGTTGTAGTGCATTGGTACCCATGCGCGTCATGAGGCGCATGTTCGCAACAACATAGGCGCTGTCCGTGATTTCCACACCCAAGCGGGCATACGGGGAATCGATCGGGCCCATGCAGTAGGGGATAACGTACATCGTACGGCCCTGCATCGCGCCAGCAAACAACGCGTCGATCTTCTCGTGAGCGTCCGCAGGCTCCATCCAATGATTATTGGGCCCTGCATCGTCCTGAGCCGAAGTACAAACGAAGGTTAAGTGCTCGACTCTGGCAACATCGGACGGATCGGACAGATGTAAGTAGCAGTCGGGAAAGTCTTCGTCATTTAGCGGCGACAATATGCCGTCGGCGCACATTTCAGATACAAGGCGGTCGTTTTCCGCCAGGCTTCCGTCGCACCAGTGAATTTGGTCTGGTTGAGTCAATTGAGCTACGGAATCTACCCATTCTTGAAGGGTCGAAAGCGTGGTGGTCATAGCGCGTCTCTTTATCGGAAGGTAGTCACAGGCCACCCCATAGGGCTGGCCAAATCGAGGTCGAGGATTATACATAGCCAGGCACCATTTGGGTGATGCAGAGCGCACGATGATCCTCAATTCCGGCCCAGTGCTCGAATCGAGTGAAGTGTTGCTTGCAGATGTTCCACGTCCGTTGTCGGACTTGAGAGACCTCAATTCCGTGGTCGTTGATTTACATGAGGCTGAACGTTCCTACATTGAAAACGTCCTGATTGGATCACGTTGGGTCATCGGCGGCGAAAACGGAGCGGCCGAAAAGTTGGGGATTCCCCCGAGCACGCTTCGTTCGAAAATGGAAAAACTCCGCATAAGCAGACCGGTATAGATTGACCCAATCCTTCAGCGTTCCTACACGCTGAAGAAGATGACATAAATCCCCTCAA
>JAPKCI010000282.1 GCA_028823035.1 Rubripirellula sp. | reverse complement strand
GTCAGTTCAAACACAGAGGTCAGTTCAAACACAGAGGTCAGTTCAAACACAGAGGTCAGTTCAAACACAGAGGAACCCCAGCCAACCTATGTTCCCGCCGCATTGGCGATGGGTATCATGATGCTGCTTTGGGGGATTTTGACCAACTGGATCATGTCAGCTGTTGGCGCTGCATTGATGATGTGGGCAATCACGGTTTGGATAGGTGAAATGCACGAGACGTGAGCACTCGCCGCTGCGGTTAGCAGCGAGTCAAGTGAAGAGCTCTGCTGGTCAAGACGTGCGGCCGATGCAGTGTGAGCCGGAGATGAATTTGTTCCCCTTTCATTTAAAAAAAGCATAACGAGACAGCTGTGTGCCAGATGCAAGAAGACACGGTAGATAGCGACGCTGACAGGCGTTCATTCTTGACACGCCTCAGTGTGGGGTTGGCTGGTTTGATCGGTGCTGTCATCTCGTTGCCTCCGATTGGTTACGTTCTTTCACCTTTGGTGCGGAAGCCGCCTCGCAAATGGCGAGACGTTGGCAGTCTGGAACAGTTTCCTATGGGAGAAACGAAACTGGTGCAGTTTCAGGATGCTAGCTCAACGGCTTGGGCCGGCGACACGGCGAAAACGGGGGCCTGGTTAAGACGTACAGGAGAAAGTGAGTTCATTGCCTTCTCGGTCAATTGCAGGCACTTGGGCTGCCCTGTTCGCTGGATAAAAGATGCGAAACTCTTCATGTGTCCCTGTCATGGTGGGGTTTATTATCAGGATGGTGAGGTAGCCGCCGGGCCTCCTCCGGAAGCACTGGCCAGGTATCCGGTGCGAGTTGTCGATGGCAACGTTGAAATTGAAACATCGCCTATCCCGCTGACAACCAATGATGTGGCATGAACGCAATCAAAAGCATCCTTCGTTGGCTCGATGATCGTTCGGGATTCTCGGATGTGGTTTTGCCAATGCTGCGGCACGTCGTTCCGGACAACGCGAGATGGTGGTACGTGTTTGGCAGCGCCACGCTCTGTGCATTCATGGTTCAGGTCATTTCCGGTATTGCTTTGGCGACTACCTACGTGCCTGGGGGTGAGGCGGCCTACGAAAGCCTGCTTTACATCACCAATGAGGCGCCTCTCGGGAATCTGCTCAGGGGTATGCACTATTATGGTGCTACAGCGATGGTCATTTTGGCCATCATTCATATGACCCAGGTTTTCTTGCATGCAGCTTATAAATACCCGCGTGAATTGAACTGGATGAGCGGCGTGGTGGTGCTGTTTGTCGTCCTGGGGATGTCATTTACGGGGCAACTGTTGCGTTGGGACGCTAATGGCGTTTGGTCGGTCACCGTGGCGGCGGAAATGGCTGGTCGGGCCCCCGTTGTAGGCCCGGCAATTGCTCACTTAATTCTAGGCGGAGAGACGGTTGGTGGTTCAACGCTGACTCGCTTCTTTGCGATTCACGTTTTTGTGTTGCCCGGTCTGATTTTCGCGGGTATCGGCCTTCATCTTTGGCTTGTGCTCAGGCATGGGATTTCGGAAATGCCCAACCCTGATCAGCCGGTTGAGCCGGATACTTACAAGGAGGACTACGAATCTCGGCTGGAAAAGACAGGGGTCCCCTTCTGGCCGATTGCTGCTTGGCGCGACACGGTTTTCTCTGTGGCGGTGATGGCTTTGATCGTCGGTTGTGCGTTGTTCTTTGGACCGCCTGCCTTGGGGACGTCGCCTAACCCCAGTGACATCAACGCCAACCCGATGCCGGACTGGTATTTCTGGTGGTACTTCGCGATTCTTTCCATGCTGCCGCCCGAGTTGGAAACGTATGTCATTCTCGGCTTACCGGTGGTAGGTCTGATTGGTTTGATCATCGTGCCGATCTGGTCGAACAAGGGGGATCGCTCACCATCGAAGCGGCCTTGGGCAGTGGGCACGGTTGTCTTCGGTTTCACCGCATTGGTGGTGTTGACTATCTACGGTTACAAAAAACCATGGTCGCCCGATTTTGGGGTGGAGCCATTGCCCGCACAGTTGGTGGGTTCGAGCGATCCTGCGATCGTCCATGGAGCCCAGTTGGTTCACCAGAAGGGGTGCATGTACTGCCATGATGTCGATGGTTACGGAGGTCATCGAGGCCCGGAGTTGAGTGACATTGGGCATCGCTTGAATCGTGCCGGTTTGATCATTCGTATTAACAACGGGGGGTACAATATGCCCTCATTTGCGGCTTCTCTTACAGCAGCCGAATTGTCGGACATGGTTGCTTTCCTTCAGACTCGTACCAATTCATCTCGCCAGGTTGCGTCTGATTCCACAGAGGCCGCCACACCTTGAACCGTGGTATGAGTGGAACCACTACACTTGGGTGACACTGCATTGATGCAAAGCTGGCAGGTCGTGTTAGCTTTGTCATGCGGAGGTTCTGTCGAACCTGGTCATTGTGAACGTGCGAGAGACGTTGGCAGGATTTGCGAAACAGTTACTTTGGATTATGAACCGTTATCATTAGCCCTGCATCATTGACATGGGAAGATCACAGCGGTTATCGACATCAATATCATTCGGGATTTGCCATGAGTTTCGACGAAATGACTTATCAGCCACGCGGTGACAAAAAGAATTCGGCATTCTTTGAGGAGTATCGGCAGAAGATTTTCGAGCGTCGTCAGAGTAGCGGTCTCTCTGAGTTGCTGGGGAATATGCGTGCCATTCTGGTCCAGGTTGAGCATGGCGAAGCGGTGTCTTACCTGAGCGAACTGTACTTGATGGGGCCTTATCGTTTGACCGCCTCATTCCAAAGCTCGACTCACCGAGTTTTTCTGTTGACCTCTCGTCCGGAGTTTCCGCGTTTGATTGTCATGGAGCCATTGTCGCTGGGCTATCAAGATGAAATCACATTGTTGAATTCTCTTTATCCTCTATCTGCTGCGAAGCCGAATGCGCGGTACGTGGGCGAGATTTTTCATGTTGGGGATCAGAGCGAAGTGCGGCAGGTTCTTGAGTCTCACAGCGTTCGATTCAATTATCATCACGAGACAAAAAATCCCATCTTTACCGAGTCCGCCTTTACTTTTACTTTTCCATCAGACTTCACCGGCAACCGTGTCGGTTATTGCCAAGTGGACTTTGATGATTTGACAGGTTTGAACCTGGGTGAACCCTTTGAGCTACCAGTGGAAGACCTGAATCAGTTGGCTGCGGTTGATGATTTTTCGAAAGGACAGCGTATCAATCAACTGGTCATGGGCTTGGATCACATGGCGACTCGTGTCTTGGCGGGTGAGCGAGAGGACGCCATTCTTGAGTTCCTGACGATGTCAAACTACTACTTCTGGGGTGCCTATAACATTGCGGATATGAATTCGTCGACCAACGTCAATCGCAACCCGCATGTTGGCGACGACAAGCAATCACCGGCCAAGGTTTTTACTGCCAATAACACGCCCTCGTTTGTTAATTCGTTTGAAAATCTACCGATGCCAACAGAGGAGTTCGTTCGGAATTATGGCAGGCGGATGCACCACATGGCATATGAAGTGTTTGATGGCGATCATCGTGGTGGTGAGAAAAATGTCGATTACGTTGTCAACACTCTCAAGGACAAAGGTGTGGCATTTCTTGCGAATGTAGTTGGTGAGTGTCATGACGAACCGAATCTGAAACAGATTTTTTCCAAGCACTCTCAATACTCAATTCTGATTACCGAGTACGTCGAGAGATGTCATGGCTATGAGGGGTTTTTCACTAAATCCAACGTTGCGGCGCTGACGGCGGCCGCGGGCCAGGACGAGCAGTACCGACACGGACGGGTTTTTGACTGAATGTGGATGAGTGTCGGGAAGTGTCAGCTCTGTTCGGTGGTGCTTTCGCGGCTGTCGGTTTTGTTATGAGGTAACCGTACGTGTGCGGGTTTTAAATTCAAGGGATGATCATGACTGAGAAGCGATCCGAAGACACTGGGTTGAACGGAAAGCAGGGACGCCAGTTGATTGAAGATCCCCTGTTGAATCGTGGTACTGCTTTCACCGAAGCACAGCGTCGGGAATATGGTTTGCAGGGCTTGTTGCCGCCCCACGTCGAGACGCTTGAAATGCAGGTTGCTCGCGCTTACGAGGCGTTTCAGGGGCAGGCAACCGACTTGGACAAACACGTTTTTCTCAGGCAGTTACAGGACGAAAACGAAACTCTTTTTTACCGGATGCTGCTGGACCATGTCCGCGAAATGATGCCGATTATCTATACGCCGATTGTAGGTTTGGCTTGCCAGCGATTCAGCCACATTTATAGACGTCCTCGCGGCTTGTTTCTTTCCTATCCAGACAGAGAATCCCTGACCCAAATTTTCGCGAATGTCCCCGATGGTGTTGACGTCATCGTGGTGACTGATGGGGAACGCATTCTGGGGCTTGGTGATCAGGGTGCTGGCGGGATGGGAATCCCCATTGGCAAGCTTTCTTTGTACTCCCTGTGCGGTGGAATTCACCCGGGGCGGACTCTGCCTATCATGCTTGATTTGGGAACCAACAACCCCGAGAGGCTGAATGACCCGCAGTACATCGGCTGGCGACACGAAAGGATCAAAGGAGAGGGATATGACTCGTTCATCGAAGAATTCGTCAGGGCAGTCATGCAGCGATTCCCGAATGTTCTATTGCAGTGGGAAGATTTTGCCTCGGTGGATGCGGAACGTCTCCTGTGCCGTTACCAGAATCAGCTGTGTACTTTCAATGATGATATTCAGGGCACAGCGGCGGTCACAACCGGCGCGATATTGGCAGCCATTGCAGCAACAGGAACCAGTTGGGGAGAACAGCGGATCTTGATGTTGGGTACTGGATCGGCTGGTACCGGTATCACCCAACAGTTGCTGCAAGCGATGATTGCCGAGGGGATTGATGAGTCTGCTGCCCGTAAGTGTTTTTATCTTATCGATCGAGGAGGACTTTTGTACGATGGGCGATCGGGTGTTAAACCGATCCACCAGTCTTTAGCCCATGCCCGGAGTGATTTGAAAGATTGGGATTGCAACTTGCAGGGAAAAATTTCACTGCAGGACGTTGTGCGTAATGCCAAACCAACGGTGATGATTGGGGCGACAGGCCAGTCAGGGGTGTTTACTGAACCGGTTGTCCGGGAGATGGCCCGCCATACGAAAATTCCCGTGATTTTCCCGCTTTCAAATCCCACTTCGCGCGTGGAAGCGATTCCTTCTGACATCATTGCCTGGACCGATGGCAGAGCCATCATTGCCACGGGCAGTCCCTTTGATTCTGTCGAGCATGATGGGGTGACCCACGTGATTTCACAATGCAACAACAGCTACGTCTTTCCCGCGATCGGATTGGCTGTTCTGGCCGTGAAGGCAAGTCGCGTCACCGAGGGCATGTTCATGGCAGCAGCTTTGGCCCTCAGGGATGAATCGCCAGCGTTGAACGACAGCACTGCGCCGTTGCTGCCACCCTTGAGTGAGATTCGAAGTGTGACCGGTCGTATAGCGATGGCAGTCGCCATCGCAGCGCAGCGTGACGGAGTCGCGTCGCTGAAAGAGGCTGATCTGGTCAAGGAGCGGTTGGCGGAAAACATGTGGGATCCTGCCTATTGAACCAAGGTTTCCCTGTGGTTCATCAAACGTCGAAGCAGCGGTCGACATCAGTTCTTGGATTGAACGCTCGCCTGCGTCCATCCTGAATCATTCCAGAGTTTCGTCTTCCGGGGCATCTGGCACAGCGGGGTCTTCGGGGGCTCGTTTGCGAAGTTTTCGCTGAAGCGAACGACGGTGAATCCCAAGTCGTCTGGCTGCTTCGCTGATGTTGCCGCCGCAGTCGGACAGCACGCGATGAATATGCTCCCATTCATTTCGAGCAAGCGATGGTGCCGGGAATGCAACGGCACCATCGGGTACAGAGGGTTCATCACCCCGCATGAAGGCGGACAGGATGTCGTCGGCGTCGGCAGGTTTGCTCAGAAAGTTTATTGCTCCTGCTCGGACGGCATCGATGGAAGCAGGGATGCTTCCAAAGCCTGACAGAATGATGATTCGTGTCTTGGATTCAATTTGCAGCAGTTTTCGAAGCAGTTCCAAACCGCTCTTGCCTGGCATCCGGAGGTCGAGCACTGCCAGTTCAGTGGGACGTTTGCGAAAGACTTCGATCGCTTCTTCGTAGTTTCCAGCAGTTTCAACCCGAAAGCCACGCTGCTGCATCGCCATTGAGAGGCGTTCACGGAGCACAAAGGTATCATCGACCAGCAAGATGCTGCTGGCACCAACCGTCGTGGCATCATGTACTGGAGTGGATTCGGGCGTCGGCTCGATCATCGGTGCTCGTATCTGTGCTGAAGTGAATGCTTACCTCTGTCTACACCATTCTAACTGTCTGTCGATGTATGGCGTTGCCGGATGCAAGAACGGCGGCTGTTTTAGGGTATTCAGGGCGAGTGTTCAGTCAGGTTAACGTCATTCTCCATGTTTTCTCGTTTTCCCAATGGGATGGTGACAACGGCTTCGGTGCCCTGCCCCAAAGCCGAGCGAAATTCCAGTTTTCCGCCAAGTTTTGAGATGACATTGCGTGTCAGAAATAGTCCCAGACCGATGCCTCGGCCTGGTTCTTTGGTGGTAAAGAAAGGATCCGATGCCCGCCCCAGTACATCGTGGCTCATCCCCTGCCCAGAGTCGAGCACCGAGATTTGCAAATGGTTGGCGATGAGTTGAGGTTCAACTCTCACACGCCCCATTTCACCACTGGCATCCAGGCTGTTGTGAATCAGGTTGCGGACAGCCTGAGCAACCGCTTCTTGTGGAATCCAGAGGGATTGCCCCTCGACCGCAGCGGTCCCATCGGTGACATCGACGCGATGGGGATCTCTGACGCCTTCCAGCGTCTGGTCAATCAGGTCCCCAACAGTGGTCTGGTCCCACCGCTGTGCCATGGAGTCGCCAGCAGCCGATCGCATACGTTGCAAAATCTGACGGCACATTTCCAATTCACCATCGATCAATTTGAGGTCGGTGTCGACCGATTCCGGTTTTTCCCAACCTTCGAGGTGACGGGAAAGTTCACGCACGATCACGTCGATTGTCGATAGTGGTGTGGCCAGTTCGTGGGCTGCGCCGGCGGCGAGGGTCGTGAGTCCTTCAAGCCGTTGGCTTGCCGCTTGATCAGCCTGCGACCGCAATAACTGATGTTCGCGTTTCTTCAGTTCACCAGCCGTTTGAGTCACGAAATAGGTCACGACACTCGAACAGGTGGCAAACGCGAGCATCAACCCGCCAGTTTGCAGGTCAAAGCCGTGGGGTCTGAAAATGTCGAGTCCCGTAACTGGCACGGAATCACGTAGAAGGAATGCGTAGCCTGCAATGGCCGTGACCGTCAGGCTCCAAGCAGCTTTGGGGCGGATCATCACTCCACCGACAGCAAGATTGACAAAGTAGAAAAAGCTGAAAGGATTGCCGGCTCCACCGCTGTAGTACAGCATCGCGGTCAAGGTAAGAAGGTCGAGCAGCATTAATGCCAATGCCACAGTATGCAGGATTGCCGATTCTTGGTTTTGGTGCCGAGTCGTCTGCGGATCCACGCCGCGGTCTGTTCGAGGGGCACTTGCGTTATCGATTGGCTTGAGCGTGTAGAGCCAGACCCCGTACAGAGTGTTCGTCACACCGGTCACCGTCACCAGTCCCAGCAGCGGCGCGTAGGGAAGCTCGATATCACCGAGTGATCCGGCTGTCAGGATCGTAAGTAGCTGCCCCGCGACAGCGAACCAACGCAGCAGCAGCAGCCAAGTTGAGGATCCCAGTCGGGCTGGCGCAATCAGCGGCAGGAATTCGAGACTGGAACGCAGGGGAGTGTTTCGGGGCTGGATTGTATCCGTCAATTGCCGCCACTTTTTAATCAGATGGGAAACCGGTGATCATTTCGCATCGCGACGCGTTAGTTCATCTCTGAGTTGCGCCGCAAGTTCATATTGTTCTCCTGCGACCGCTTCGGCGAGTTTTTCCTTAAGAGTCTGACCGACAGCGTATTCGCTTCGCAATGATTCTCGCAGTTCTACCAGACGCACCACAAGTTCGTCGGAATCGAAATGCTCATCAGGTGATCAAGGATTTCACCGGCATCGACAGCCCCTATG
>JAPKCI010000281.1 GCA_028823035.1 Rubripirellula sp. | reverse complement strand
TCCTTGTTCGCAGTGATCCTTGTTCGCAGTGACGCCGCAATTCAATGCCATTGACTTGACATCTGCTACCGGAATTGCAATTAACCATTCGGGAGATGCCTGTTCTCCTGCAACCGAAAGCATAATGGGCTGGCTATAGTCAATGCCTTCGCCGACTCCTATGACCCCAAATGCGATGGTGGTCAACAAAGAGAATCCCCCTGGATATTTAAGTACTGTCTGGTCTATCAGTTCCTGCCCTTTGTTAGTCAATTCCTGCAGATTGCGAATGACGCTTGAAGCTTGCGTTTCGCTTGGGATGAGGCTCAGTACGTTTTGCTCATTGGCAATTTCCTGATCATTGTCCTCAGCTCTGACGGGGGCATGTAAGGCAAGCAACGGACAAGCAGATAAACAACCGCGACGGTGAAGAGCAATCGTTTTGGTGGCATATCTCTCAATTTCCAGTTTCGGTGAAACATGACATCGTGAGCCTACGGGAGAAAACAGCAGTTTGGCATCGATAGAGGGCCGCGCGACAGCTGGGCTCGTTTCAACCACACACAATTACTTAAATCCTACATCGAGTCAAAAGGATTCGAGGTAGGATTTTGATTGCTGTGCAAATCATTGGGTTACGATCATCAAAACATTCGCTGCGTTGTTGAATTAGTTGGCAAAGTAGAGGACTTTTTTTCCGCCACCACGCTCAAAGGGTTCGACTGCGGTTACATTCTAAGTGTCCCGCCATTCCCGATTCAAATGGAACGCATGATGCAACGCCCCGAGACTCACAACAGCAACAGTCCATTGATACTCGTCACCATCCTGGCATTCCTGATTCATACAGGCGTAAACCTGATGGCGGCTGAAAGCAATGCCGTTGATGACTGGCCGATGTATCGTAACGACGCTGGGCGACGCGGCGCAACTCAAGTTGAATTGCCTGACAACCTGCAGCTTGCGTGGTCTCGGCAGTTCCTGCCACTAACACCCGCGTTTCAAAATAAGCGACTGCAATTCGATGCCGGTTATGAGCCAGTCGTCGCAAAAGGCAAACTGTTGGTTGCCTCATCGTCGACTGATTCGGTCAAGGCATTTGATACTCAAACGGGCCGACTTTTGTGGACGCATTACACCAACGGACCCGTACGATTTGCTCCCGCGATATGGAATGATTCAGCCTGCTTCGGCTCAGACGATGGTCATTTGTATTGTGTTGACCTTCACACAGGAACGCTTCGATGGAAGCAGCAGGCGGCACCCAGTGATCGGCTGCTGCTTGGCAACCGACGGTTGATTTCAGTTTGGCCTGTCCGAGGAGGGCCGGTGGTCAAGGACGGTGTGGTTTACTTTGCCGCTGGCGTGTGGCCGTTTGAAGGTGTTTTCGTTTATGCCATGGATGTCGACACGGGAAAAGTTGTATGGCGAAACGACCGCATGGGCTATTTGTTTGGGCAACAACCTCACAACACCGAAGCGATTGGTGGATTGGCGCCTCAGGGATACCTGTTGATCGACGGTGATGAACTGATCGTTCCCTGTTCCACTGCCTATCCCGCCAGACTGGATCGACTAACGGGTGATTTGATCAAGTTTGAACTACCTGCAGCAGGTCGCTATCCCGGTGGTTGGTTCGCCGCTCTGGACCCGGATCAAGCGAGGGCTTTGCGGAGAGGGAAACTGACCTTTGATAAGACAATCAACAGTCAACAGCACGAAGACAAGGTTCATAGCGGTAGTGGCGGTGTCGCGGAACTCAGTCGCGAGATCAGGACTCCCGCACGAACCCTGAACTTTGATCAACCCGGGGTGGATATCAAAGGGACTGTGCACGGGATGCTGATCGCTGACAACGCACTTTTTGTTGTGACACGGAACGGTCAGATTCTGTGTTTTCGTGACCGGGAAAAAATCGACAAAAAGCAAACCGCATCTCCGCTGGACCCTCGGGCGAAACTTCAACCGAGTCCCGCCGCGACGCTTGAAGCGGAATCAATCATCGCAAAAGCCTCCAGCAAACACGGACTTGCAGTTGTTTGCGGACTCGCTGAAGGTGACCTCACAAAAGCATTGATTGAATCTTCGGAATACCACGTGATCGTATTGGACGATCAGATTGAGCGGTGCCAATCATTGAGGCGGGAATTGGACAACGCCGGTGTCTATGGGACACGGGCGGCAGTCATGCATTGTGATTTGAGCCAAATAGTACTGCCTCCCTACATCACAACCGTGATGGTCACCGAGAGACATGGACTGGCGAATTCACCGTCACTTCAAACACTCAGGCCTTTTGGCGGTATCGCGATCAACGTGACGCAATCAGGGCAGGATGCCAATGATCTGAAAAAGAATGGCTTTGTGGTTAGCAAAGAATCTGATGAGTTCGTTGTGCAGAGACGAGGGGCACTGCCTGGCGCGAACGAGTATTCCGGGGACTGGGCATTGAGCGAGGATGAGCTGGTCAGGTTTCCACTGGGTGTGCTGTGGTTTGATGACACGCTGGCGCACTTCAAACGCTCGCCGCAACCTCGATTCAATCGAGGTTCGATGATCTCTCGACCCAAAGATTGGCGGGCGCCCCGGGTCAAAGGAAATAACAAAATCGATTATCCACTGCTGCCTCCGGTGCTGTCAGATATTTACACAGGACGCGTGCTCGATGACAGCGAACGCATGGATCTGCGGAATCAACTCACAGCGACATCACCATCGGTTGCTGAACCGAGTCAGTATCGACCGCCACGCCAACACGACGACTGGAAACCAAAACAGCCAGTGGTCGGTCAACGCAAAAATCCGATCACGGGCGAAATGGAACCGCGTACATTTCTCAAGACCTACGGGTGTGATGGCGGCGTCGACTACGGCGATCTGTACACGTTGCGCAGCGGTACAGCAGCCTTCTATGACAAGAAAACCGAGAGCGGCACCGTCTTTCTGAGTGGACCTCGTAGCGGTTGCACCAACAGTATCATTCCCTCGGGTGGGTTGCTGAACGTGCCCTATTTTTACGAGGGCTGCACCTGCAGCTATCCGCTGCCGACCGCGATGTCGTTGGTGGCGATGCCTGAGCAACATGAGCAATGGTCCTCGTGGGGGAAAAGCGAAATCGCTGCCGGCAAGATTCAACGCATCGGCGTGAATTTCGGCGCGCCAGGTGATCGGATTTCCAGAACCGGTACTCTCTGGCTCGATTATCCATCCGTGGGCGGGCCCTCACCCATCATCAACGCGGAAGCCTCGGGAACCCCCGTCTACCGATATCAACACAGCCTTTGGATGCAGGGCGACGAAAAGTATCCGTGGGTCAACGCATCGGCCGTCGAAGGTCTGCAACAATTCACACTCAACGGTCTCAAACCAGGTAACTACCGAGTGCGGCTTGTTTTCAACGAACCCGACCAGCTTGCACGCGGGGAACGCGTGCAGCAAATCGAACTTCAGGGAGAAACTGTCAAACGGGGCTTTGACCTGATTGCCGAAACGGGAGCGTCCATGCGTGGGATCACCCTTGAATTCAACGGAATCACAATCACGAACCAACTGACACTGGGACTTTCCAGTTCCCATGGCAAGACTATCATCAGTGGTCTGGAACTGGTCTGGCAAGACGAACCTCGCTGACCCTATTTCATGCCGCCAAGCATGGCGGTCGAGACGACGCTCACCAAACCACACGAACGAAAATTGTCCCATGCATGACCTGCCTCGCCCACTGCTGCTGTCCGCTATCGTTTTTGCATGCTTCGCTTCATGCACCTCATCCGATGTGTGGGCCGCCGAGGGATCACTCAAGGGTAGCCAACCGAACATCATCCTGGTGATGACCGATGACCAGGGATATGGCGATCTTGGTTGCCACGGACACCCCTACCTGCAAACTCCCAATCTCGACAAACTTTACACGCAGAGCACGCGTTTCACCGACTTTCACGCCAGCCCAACGTGCGCCCCGACAAGGGCTGCGTTGATGTCGGGGCGTGCACCATTCAAAAACGGTGTCACGCACACGATTCTTGAACGGGATCGCATGACGTTGAAAGCCACCACGATTGCCGAAGTTTTAAAAACAGCGGGTTACACCACGGGGATCTTTGGCAAGTGGCATCTCGGAGACGAAGATCCCTACCAGCCGCACAACCGCGGTTTCGACGAAACTTTCATTCATGGTGCCGGAGGAATTGGTCAAAATTATCCCGG
The DNA here is from genome assembly GCA_028823035.1 of Rubripirellula sp. Classification (GTDB taxonomy): domain Bacteria; phylum Planctomycetota; class Planctomycetia; order Pirellulales; family Pirellulaceae; genus Rubripirellula. The sequence goes on along the minus strand of JAPKCI010000281.1, from coordinate 3,930 downwards.
CACGCAAAGCGATGCTCCCGGCACCAGTTACTTTGATCCCATCATCAAACACAACGACAAGTTTGTGCAAACCGATGGCTACTGCACCGATGTCTTTTTCAGACAAGCCCTTGGCTGGATCAACCAGTGCAGAAGTAATGACGAGGAGCCGTTCTTTGCCTACATCCCTACGAATGCTCCACATGGGCCGTATCACGTCGAGGATCGCTACAAGGAACTTTACAAAGGAAAATGCGGGGCCTCGTCAGCTGCATTTTTTGGAATGATCACCAACATCGACGAAAACATGGGTCTGTTGATGGAAAAACTGGATCAATGGAATCTCAGCAAAAACACCCTGTTGATCTTCATGACGGACAATGGATCAGCCGCAGGAACGTACAACTACAACATGAAAGGCAAAAAAGGATCGGTCAATGAAGGCGGTTCACGCGTTCCCCTCTTCATGCGTCTTCCCAATGTTATCAAGCCGGGTCTCGATATTGATCGACTCACACGCCACTATGATCTGTTCCCAACACTTGCTGAGATCGCGGGAGCAGCGGTACCAGGACAACTGGACCTGGATGGCCGAAGCATGCTGCCACTGATCGAACAGACGGGTGCAACGTGGCCCGATCGTAACCTCTTTTTTCACCGTGGTCGCTGGAACAAAAAGGGAGCCGCTGGGCGCTGGGGTAAAGGAAATGTCGATCCCGATCAGGCCAAGTACAACGGTTTCGCAGTACGCAACGAAACCTGGCGATTAGTGGGCCCCAATCTTTACAACATCGACAAAGATCCGGGGGAGACGGAAGATGTCGCTAAAGCAAACCCACCAATCGCAGCCGAAATGAGGGAAGCATTCAACCAATGGTGGGAAGAAGTGCGTCCCCTGATGGTCAACGAGGATGCTTCGCTTGACACCCCGAAACCGTTTCGCAATCAGTTCGAAGCCCAAAAAACTTCATCTGGAATCCCCGACTGGAACCCACCAGGCATTTGAGATCGCAGCGGTGAGGTTGCTGTCACAAGCTGCGTATTTCTTGCATCCCATCCCCGATCACTGGAAGGTGATCGAATCGACATTCATCAAACCGCCTCGATTTTTTTCATTCTGAAACACGAAGAAAAGATCATCGGTCCCCGTGGATGGTTCAAGCTCGATCACTTTGTCATAGAACTCTTCCCACTGTCCGTTGACCTCGACGGTGGCTTGTCCCAGCAGAGCACCATCGACGCCACCACGGCGCACTTCAATCACGCCACCGGCTCCGGCACTGGCCACACTCGCTTTAATACTGCGAATCCCATCAAGACGGATCCGGTTGAACTTCAGGAACCCGTCATGGTTAATAGCACCCATGAATTGCTTTCCCTGTGCGTTGTCTGACCCCAGAGGTCTGGTCCCGGCAAATGCGTCAGCTGCCTCGGCCTGCAAATATCGACTTCTCAAGTTGACGCTGCCAATGCCGATAATTTTTGGAATTTCTCCACGACCAAGATCAACATAACTCGCTTCCAAAACCAGACTTCCCGTACCTTCCTTTGTCATCAACTCGTTTCGAAATCCACGCGAGTTCGGATTGGACGCGTCTGCCGTGACCGAGTAAACATACTCCACCATTTTCAATAACTCTGCGGGTGTATGCTGCAGGTGAGGCAACATCCCGATTTTCCCCCAGACCCCTGTCGAACCCTGCAGCACCCGCTTCACGGACTGCTCAACTTGATGCGGTTGACCGCGATACTTGTCAGCGATTTGCACAAAGCTTGGGCCCACCAGCGGTCGGTTGGGTGCGTGACAATTCAGGCAGTCGCTCTTTCGAATCATCGCCAGGCCCGGATCATCTGCAACCAATGCACCTGCCTGAGGTACGGCGGGAATGGCCTCGACAGCAACCCGCATTGACGCGCTCGATTCAATGAAGTGCTTTCCATCTTCCTCGGCTTCGTCTGGATCGCTGGTACCATCCTCAAAATCGCGAACCACCACCTGGTATCCAATGGCTTCACCCGGCACAAAGAAATCACCATCACGCGGCTTCAGGAATTCCACTTCCGGGCGAGTATTACCCACGATCACCGGTAGCGAGTTAATACTCGAAGCCCCGCCGGGGTCACGCGTCTCAAGTTCGATGGTGTAAACCCCAGGCTCGTCAAATACAGCGGTTTCCTCAACTCGGTTCCCGATCACCCGACGGGTCGCGTCAGCGATACCCGACCGAACGGCAGTCCACCGGTAGGTCAATGTGTCGTTGTCCTTGTCGCTCGAACCTCCGCCATTCAATTGAACCTTCAGAGGTTCACGACCCACCGTGTTGGTTGCCTTGGCTTTTGCCACAGGTGACCTGTTCCCCCTTACATAATCGAGACGGACCAGTTGGGCATCAGGATTCACCCCCCAAGTTTCACCATATTCGATGACGTAGAGTGATCCACCAGAATCGAACTGCAAATCAACCGGACGCGAGAACTTCATCTCAGGAAGAAATCGCTCTACCTGTTGAACATTAGAATCGGCATCGAGGTGGATGGCATAGATCATGCTGCGAGACCACTCGAATGCAAACAGGGTGCGATCATAGGCTTCCGGAAATCGCGTGCCCACCAACGAGTCCCGATCGTAGTAATAAACGGGCCCAGCGCAAGCGGTTCGTCCACCCTGTTCAACCGCCGGAAATTTTTCGGATGTCGCGCTCGGATAGTAAATCATCGCTGGCATCGCTGGTGGCAATACCTTCGCCCCATTGTTGTTGACCGATTGATTCTGGGGTGACTCTGGATCCTGCGATGGAGCGATTTTTCCATTTGAAAAGTCGACAATACCGTAGGCGAAATTATCGCCAATGAAAAAGGGCCAACCAAAGTTTCCAGCCGCCCGCGCCTGATTCACTTCGTCATAGCCGCGAGGGCCGCGAGGGCCATCAGCCCCGGCATCAGGACCAACATCACCCCAATAGAGATAACCTGTTTTTTTATCCACATTGATCCGCCATGGGTTACGACACCCCATCACGTAGATCTCCGGATACCCAACCGAACCATCCTTGGGGAAAAGGTTTCCTTCAGGAATTGAATACGTTCCATCCGGTTCAGGACGAATTCGCAGCACCTTGCCGTTGTAGCTTTTGGTATTTCCGGCTGTTCGTTGGGCATCCCATGGCCCCCGATCTTTACGTTGATCAATCGGCGCGTAGCCCTGAGAGTCGTTGAATGGATTTGTGTTGTCACCAGTCCCAATATAAAGACAACCATCCGGGCCAAACTCAAGAGAACCGGCATGGTGGCAGCATTGCAAACGTTGCTCTTTGTACTTGAATAGTATTTTCTCACTGGCAAGATCGATGCGGTTGTTTGTGAAAGTAAAACGACTGACGTGCTGGCCGGAAAATTGAGGAGGTGAATACTGAAGGTATAACCACTGGTTTTCTGCAAACTTCGGATCGAGAGCCAACCCAATCAGTCCGTTCTCCTGTTCTGTGGTGACATCCAATTTCCCCACGACCGAAGATTCGCCAGTTTGCGGATCGATCAGTTTGATCTCCCCAGCCAGTTCAATCAAAAAGATCCTTCCATCAGCAGCAATGTCCAGTTCCATCGGACGGACCAGATCGCCGGCCACCGTTGTTCGCTCAAATCGGGCAGGATTAAAATCCTCCGACCAAACTGCGTTCAGTGGCAAAAACGCATAAACCAAAAACAGAAGGTAGTGTGTGGCAAAGCACAGATACTTGGCGGTCATGGAGAACCCAGGCAAGGAGGCGAGACAGTCAAAACAAAAGGCGGGAAAGGAATAGACTAATCATAATCGCAACAACCCAAAAGTGGCATGAACGTTGCAACGGAGACGTTGAAGCAACGACCACGATGCAGGACAACCCGGCTCTCTGAAATATCACGCTGTCCAGGTATCACGCTGTCCAGGTATCACGCTGTCCAGGTATCACG
>JAPKCI010000280.1 GCA_028823035.1 Rubripirellula sp. | reverse complement strand
GCAGGCTGGTAGCTCGCGGCAGGCTGGTAGCTCGCGGTCGGTGCGTAGACGGTGGTCGGTGCGACAGAGTTTGCAGTCCCGGCGACATTGACCGTGCTGCCAGCGTAGTAAGAGTTTGCCGCGATCGGGGCAATTGCCACTGGTGGGTAGGCTGCTGTAGGTGCAGTCCATTGTCCGCGAGCAACATCTGCTGAGGCAGATGCTAACACGAGGAACGTCGTGATCAGTTGGGTCGGTAATCGCATCCACATTTCCCGTGCTGGAGTGACTGAGCGAGTTGTTCGGTCCGCGTGCCGTCTGGTAGTAGGCTTCCGAGGGAAGTTGACGCCTGAACAAGCCTAGAGTCAATCTTTCGTGATTTAACTTTGGCACTTTGGAAATCTTTTCGGATGTAGTATCGCTGGCTGTATGGGTTGCAACGGAATTTCAGAGTCACTTGGGCGACACGTGGTCAAAATCACACCGACACTCCATTGACAGCATTTGCCCAGGCAAGGCCCGCTCTGGCTTGGTGTCGGTTTGTTGGGTCTCTTTGTTCGAGGTTGTTTTGGTGGACATTTTGCCAGTTGAGAGCATTGGCAAAACGGACTCGCTTGTGAGGCCGCAAAGTCATGCCAAGACATAAGACTGTAATTATCGCTAATGTTTGACTTTCGGAACGTTCCAGCTTTCATACCGGTGGTATGTCGAAATCTTACGTTGAGGGTCGAACCGTGATCGGACGAATCGGAATTGCGATAGTTGCAACGGTCGTGTCCGTTCAAGCCGCGGACGGCCACGCGGTCCAGTCGCAGCAAGTACCGAACGCGCCGGCCGTTCTAGGATCGAACGAGTTTCGCTAACTCAAAACGTTGTCGTCGCGTGTAGGCCAATCGAAAAATCCTACATCCGCTAACCAACCCAACTCCAGTCATGCACGGTTTGCGGGGCAACGTTCTGTTTTCGGCTGATCGTCCCTATCGACATCCAAGTGTCTCTGCCAACCGACGCTTGGGCCACGTCGCGTTTGTCCAGTCGAATCTGCTTCTTAAAACTTGGACATTTTTTTCTCGGTCGTCCGCCCGCCCGCGTTCCTGCTTTGTTTCCTTGCGTTTGCGGTGTCTGCTGGGGTGGCAGATCGTGGCAACCCGCACGCCAACAGGATTGCGGCCAATCGATCGAAGTCTTCAGCAGTCGGCTCAAAGTCATTGTGATTGCGGTAAAGTCATTGTGATTGCGGTAAAACAACTGTCTTAGCAAACGGTCGATGGACTCGACGTCGGTCATTGCGGCAGGTCTTTTGGCTTTGGCACCGGCGGCTTCGAGTTTCTACTTACCCAATTTCCACTCCTGCTCAGGCTTCATCTCATCGGACGCCTCAGTCACTCTGCCTTGTTTCCACCGACCTCCCTCTCGCCCCGAGCGGAGCGGGTCACGGAACAACCGGCAACAAACTTGGCTCGCCGGACGGCAGGCTGGGGGGGTGGCAAGTGGCATCACCGAGCTGTTTTGAAGCGATTTCTTCCATTTGTGCCTAGGATCCGTTCGATTTGCCAAGCTTATGGGGTCGGTTCGAATGTGCTGTCAGGCTGACACCCTGCGTTCGGTTGGGACCCGCGCGGGCGATCCTGTATTTGTTGTAAGTGTTTATTTGCTAGCGAGTTGCGACGAAAATTTTTTGATCGGCACACGCATTGCTACAAAGGGCCGGGAATCGCTGGTGACTGCCACCGATGCACACACAACGTCCAGTTGGGCGGAGGCAATATACGGCTCCGCTGACTGATATCCATACAGAACTTTCCCCTCCTCGGTTGCTTGGCTCGATTGCCTTGCAGATGTGAGGAAGAATATTGACGAACCACAGGAGAATCACGTCGTGGCAAAGCAAATCGTGTTCGACGACGACGCAAGGGGCCCACTTTTGGCCGGCGTCAGTAAACTGGCTCGCGCCGTCCGCAGTACACTCGGCCCAAGGGGGCGCAACGCTGTCCTCGACAAAGGTTGGGGGTCACCGAAAGTGACCAAGGACGGAGTGACGGTCGCTGAGGATATCGAACTGGATGATCCGTTCGAGAATCTGGGTGCTCAGTTGGTCAAAGAAGCAGCCAGCAAGACGAATGACGTTGCAGGCGACGGCACCACGACAGCGACCATTCTGAGCGAAGCAATCTTTCGCGAAGGTCTTAAAATGATCGCAATGGGTGCTGACCCAATGGCTCTCTCGCGTGGCATCGGCAAGGCTGTCGACGCTGCTACAGCGGAGATCGCCAGACTGGCGACTCCGATTAACGAGAAGAACAAGAGTGAGATTCGTCAGGTCGCAACGATCGCCGGTAACAACGATCCTGCGATCGGAACCGTGCTGGCTGATGCCTTCTCAAAGGTCGGCAAAAACGGAGTGATCATCGTTGAGGAAGGCCGCTCGAACGAGACTTACGTCGACGTGGTCGAGGGAATGCAGTTCGACCGTGGTTTCCTATCACCACACTTCGTTACCAATCAGGATGACGTAAGTGTCGAGTTCGACGACTGCCACATGTTGCTGTTCGAAGAGAAGATCAGCAACAACAAGAAAATGATTCCTCTGCTCGAGGCGATCAGCAAAGCGAAAAAGCCGTTGCTGATCATCGCAGAGGATGTGGAGGGTGAGGCCTTGGCAACGTTGGTTGTCAACAAGATGCGAGGCATCTTGTCCGCCTGTGCCGTGAAAGCTCCGGGTTACGGTGACCGGCGCAAAGCCATTATGGGTGATATCGCCGTTCTGACCGGAGGAAAGGCGATCTTCAAGGATCTTGGGATCGACTTGGAAAGCGTCAAAATGACCGACCTTGGTCGGGCCAAGAAAGTTCGTATCACTAGTGAAGCCACGACCATCGTTGGCGGCGCTGGCAAAAAGTCGGACATCCAGGGTCGGGTCGAGCAGATCCGACGAGAGATCGACCAAACAGAAAGTGATTACGATCGCGAAAAACTACAGGAACGTCTTGCGAAGTTAGCTGGTGGTGTTGCTCAGATCAACGTCGGAGCTGCGACCGAGACCGAAATGAAAGAGCGGAAAGCTCTTATCGACGATGCTCGCGCTGCGACGCAGGCGGCACTTGAAGAGGGTATCGTTCCAGGCGGCGGCGCAGCCCTGCTTCGCTGTCGCAAAGCCGTAATGAAACTTGAAAAGGCTGCCGAAGGCGATACCAAGCTCGGTATCGGAATCATTCGCAACGTTCTCGATCATCCTCTCAAAGCGATCGCAGATAATGCTGGTCTCGATGGGGCTGTCGTGGCGAACCGCGTGATTCAAATGAAAGGCAAAGCCGACGGGTTCGATGCCAATGCAGAGAAGTATTGTGATCTTCTTGCTGCTGGTATCGTGGATCCGGCTAAGGTTGTTCGCGCCTCGCTGGCCAATGCTGCCAGTGTTGCTTCACTGTTGCTGACCACTGAATGTCTGGTCGCTGACATCCCTGTCGAAGAAGAGCCCGAAGGCGGCGATCACCATCATGATCACGGCGGCGGCGGCGGCATGGACATGGGCGGCATGGGCGGCATGGGCGGCGGCATGGGCGGCATGGGCGGCGGCATGGGTGGCATGGGCGGCATGGGCGGCATGATGTAACGCATGCATCCCACCACTGAACTCACTTACTCAAATATCAACACACACTCAATTAACAATTAGAATAGATAATCATGGCAAAAATTAACCTTCGACCTTTGGATGATCGTGTTGTGGTTCAGCCCAACGAAGCTGAAGAGACCACTGCAGGCGGTATTGTGCTTCCCGATTCGGCACAAGAGAAGCCACAGCGTGGCACCATCGTTGCTGTCGGTCCGGGACGTCTTTTGGATAGCGGAAATCGCGGTGAGATGTCGGTGACTGTTGGTGACACTGTGATTTACGGCAAGTACGGAGGAAGCGATATCGAGGTAGATGGTCAGGAAATGAAGATTCTTCGCGAGAGTGACATTCTCGCCAAAGTCCTTTAAGCCGTCATCGATCTGAACGGCCTGGTTGCGACCGCAGCTAGGCCGCTTGATTGCAAACAACACATTCATACAGGAACTCTCTCGTGGCAAAACAACTTCTTTTTGACGATCATGCTAGATCGCGAATGATGATGGGAGTCGACAAGTTGGCTGATGCCGTCGCTGTGACGATGGGCCCAACTGGTCGAAATGTAATCATCGATAAATCCTTTGGTGGCCCAACCGTGACGAAAGACGGTGTGACGGTTGCTAAAGAGATCGAGTTGGAAGACCGATTCGAAAACATGGGTGCCAAATTGGTCATTGAGGTCGCTCAAAAGACCAGTGATCTGGCTGGTGATGGCACAACGACCGCGACCGTTTTGGCACGGGCGATCTTTAAGGAAGGTCTGCGAAACATTGTTGCCGGAAGCAATCCAACTGCCATTCGTCGTGGTATCGACAAAGCAGTTGCCGCAGCGACAGAGAAGCTCATCGAGATGGGACGACCTGTCAAGGACAAGCAGGAAGTTGCCAACGTCGGCGCGATTTCTGCCAACAACGATTTGGAGATTGGATCTCTTTTGGCAGACGCTCTTGAGCGTGTCGGCAAAGATGGCGTGATCACCGTTGAAGAGGGGAAAAGCCGCGACACTGAAGTCAACTACGTTGACGGAATGCAGTTCGACAAAGGCTATATCTCGCCATACTTCATCACCGATCCTGGCACGATGGAAGCGGACCTTGAGAACGCTTTGGTGTTGTTGTACGAGAAGAAAATCAGCAATATCCGTGACTTGGTGCCACTGCTCGAAAAATCAGCACAAACTGGTCAGCCATTGTTGATCATTGCTGAGGATGTTGATGCCGAAGCTCTGACCTTGCTGGTTGTTAACAAACTGCGTGGTACTTTGAACGTATGTGCGGTCAAAGCACCCGGTTTTGGTGATCGTCGTAAAGCCATGTTGGGCGACATTGCAACTTTGATCGGCGGAACCCTGATTAGCGACGATCTCGGCATCCAGCTTGAGAACGTCACGGTCGAGCAGTTGGGACGTGCCAAGAAGGTCACTGTCGACAAAGGCAACACGACCATCGTTGAGGGTGGCGGCAAGCGTGCTGACATCGATAAGCGGGTCGCCCAGATCCGTGCTCAGATCGAACAGACCGATAGCGAATACGACAAAGAGAAGTTTCAGGAGCGTCTTGCCAAACTTGCTGGCGGTGTTGCAGTGATCAGCGTTGGTGCTGAAACCGAAGTTGAGATGAAGCAAACCAAAGCTCGTCTGGAAGATGCCCTGCATGCAACCCGTGCTGCAGTCGAGGAAGGTATTCTTCCCGGCGGTGGTGTGGCACTCGTGAATTGCCGTGATGCTGTCGAAGCGGTCAAGTCGAGTCCGGTCAAGGACGCTGATGGAAAAACTATCATCGCTTCGGCCAAAGGCGATGAGAAAGTCGGTGTCGATATCGTACTCCGTGCACTTGATTCGCCCATGCGACAAATCGCTGACAACGGCGGAATTGATGGCAGCGTTGTGGTGGATGAAATCAGCCAGAGAGCAACCAATATCGGCTACAACGCACACTCGGGTCAGTACGTCGATATGCTCAAGGCGGGTGTGATCGACCCTGTTAAAGTCGTCCGTACCGCTCTTGCGAATGCTGGCAGTATCGCTGGACTGTTGCTGACGACCGAAGCCCTCGTGACTAACTTCGACGCCGAGGACAAAGAACGCCGTCAGGTGGAAGGCGTTGTTTCCTAAGCGTTCAGCAGGCAGATGAGTCGCAGGGCATTCGACTGCCACCTGTGTCAACTCACTCACGTGGGTAGATAAGCTGGCGGCGTATTTGAACCACGGCTCACAGATGACATTGACGGGTCGCTCGCCATCTGGCTTGCGACCCGTTTTTTGAAACATTGAAAGGCAACAGGAAGATGGCCGAGAAAATCTGCTACTACGAGGTGCTGAGGGTCGAAAGGTCCGCATCAAAAGTAGAGATTGATCGCGCGTATCGCAAACTAGCGATCAAGTTTCATCCCGACAGCAATCGGGATGATGAAGACGCGGTCGCCAAGTTCAAAGAAGCCACGGAGGCCTACGAGGTTCTCTGTGATGGCGAGAAACGCCAACGCTATGACCAACACGGGCATGCCGGTGTTGACGGTGTGCACCAGTTCAATGATGTCGAAGATATCTTTGATGCGGTCGGTGACCTGTTCGGTGGTGGCATGTTCGGCGATTTGTTCGGCGGACGGAGTGGCGGTCGCAGGCGACGTTCCCGGAAAGGTGCCGATCTGCGCTGCAATGTAACGTTGACGTTGGAGGAAGCGGCCCGCGGTACCGATAAGGATATCTCCTTTCGTCGACGCGTGAGTTGTGAGTCCTGCAGCGGCAGCGGTGCCGAGCCCGGCAGCCAGCCAGCGACCTGCAATACCTGTGGTGGACAGGGACAGGTGATTCAATCGGCGGGGATCCTTCGGGTGCAGACCGCCTGTCCGAATTGTTCCGGATCAGGAAAGCAGATCAGCCAGCCTTGCGGTGACTGTCGCGGAAGCGGCTTGCAGAACAAGAAGGCTGAATTGAGCGTCACCATCCCGGCTGGGGTGGATGATGGAATGCGTGTCAGGGTTCCAGGCGAGGGTGAAGCGAGTCCTGACGGTGGATCGGTTGGTGACTGCTATGTCTTTATCACCGTCCGCCCGCACGATTTGTTCAAACGTGATGGATCGCACCTGATTCTGCAGTTACCAATTTCGTATAGTCAGGCCGCACTCGGGGCTGAAATCGAAGTGCCCACTTTGGAGGGGCCGAAGGAATTACGAGTTGAGTCGGGAACACAGAATGGCGATGTCTTTACCCTCAGAGGAATGGGCGTCGTCGATCCACGTGCCGGCAGGACTGGTGATTTGCTGGTGCAGGTTTTTATTGAAGTGCCAAAGAAACTGAATGGTGAACAGGAGCGGCTGCTGCGAGAGCTTGCCGTACTGGATCAGGAGGCAGTGCTGCCACATCGGAAATCTTTCCTCGCGAATCTGAGGAACTTTTTTGAACCCGATTCCGAGTTAAAAGATTCATGAGCGAAGACATGAGCGAAGACATGAGCGAAGACATGAGCGAAGAAATGGATGAGATGGACGATTCGGAATCAGTGAATTCGACAGGACCTGCACATGGTTCTGAGTCCGCTGAAACGCCCATGGGTGAGGACTCCACACACGAGGAAGTCGTCGATCAGGTCCTGGAAACCCGCGACCAGGAGATGGACCGATTGCGCGAGACCGCTGAGAAGGCGGATAAACGTGTGCTCATGGCGCAGGCAGAAGCCGAGAACTTCCGAAAGCGTATGCGTCGCGATTACGAAGATCAGATCAAGTATGCTGCCATGCCGCTGGTGGCCGATGTCCTTGAGGTGCGTGACAACCTGCTGCGTGCCGTGGAAGCCGCCAATAATTCTGCTGGTTCCTTGGGTTTGCAGGAAGGCGTCGCGATGGTGGTGAAGCAGCTGGATGATTTCCTGGTAAAACATTCGGTGCGTCAGATTCCAGCCGAAGGTGAGCTGTTTGATCCTAACTTCCATGAGGCGATTTCTCAGATGCCCAGCGAGCAGGAAGCCGGCATGGTGGCTCATGTCGCGCTCACCGGATTCCAAATGCATGACCGCGTCGTTCGTGCCAGCCAGGTCGTCGTCAGCACCGGCCCTGCAGAGTAGCCCGCGCTGCAGACTAGCACTGGGCTAATGGATCACTGGGCTAATGGATCACTGGGCTAATGGATCACTGGGCTGCGAGTTGCATTTGTCGTCGGTGAGAGTCGGCTGGCCGAGTGTCAGGGAGTACCCACGACGTACCAAAGGATGCCCAGATAGTGGCAACCGGCTGCCACCATCACGGCAAGGTGCCAGCAAGCATGAAAGTATTTGACCTGATTGTCGTTGATCAAAAATCCAAGGCCAATGGTGTATACGATTCCGCCGGCGAACATCGAAAATACCAGTTCGGTTGGAACGTGCTGTGCCAGTGGAATGGCGGGAAGCCAGCCCAGCAGCAGATAGGAAATCGTGCCGCTCGAATTCACTCGGTGTTTCCACGCTACCTTGTGCAGGAAGCCGACGACCGCGGCGATCCAAATGGCCCACAGCAGGGGTGTGCGAGTGGCATCCGATGCGTAGACGT
>JAPKCI010000279.1 GCA_028823035.1 Rubripirellula sp. | reverse complement strand
CCCGATCATCAGCATTGCCGGATTTGTCGTTGTGTCAGGAATGGTCGTGACGGGGAAAGTTGACCTTGCTGCAATCAATTTTAGCGGCAGTTCTGGGTCGGCTGCCAAGGCGAATGTTGGCTCATCCTTTCAGCCGGTCAGCCTACCAGCTGCGGGCGGAAAATCACAGGAAACGATGAGTGTTGCCACCTTCAGCATTCAGGACTTTGACGAAACCAAAAGTGCGGATGCTGGAATCCTGTCCGTATTGGCTAGTGTTGTCTCACGCTTTGACGTTGTGGCGATTCAGGGAGTGTCGGGCGACGGTTCGTCAATGCAGGCTCTGATGGATCAGTTGAAAACCACGGGTGGACAGTTTGGCTCGCAAGTCAGTCCTCCGGTTGGTCGTGATGGTGAGATGCAGTCCTATGCATTTGTTTGGGACGAAGCGAGGATTCGGTTAACGCCAAACAGTGCCTACGTGGTACAGGATCCCACGGATCGCATGCACTTTGAGCCGATGGTGGCATCGTTTGAAACACGTTTTGGTTCATCGGGAGGCCGAAATCCTTTTCGTTTCACGCTGATCAACGTTCATGCTACACCTGCTGACGTGGTCGCTACGTCACCGTTGAATGAAATGAATGTGCTGGACGACGTCTTTTTGAGTGTTCGGCAGTACGGCTATCAGAAAACGGGCGAGGAAGATTGCATCTTGCTTGGTAATTTGAGTGTGGATATGGCTGGGCTTGGGGAACTGGGACGCGTCCCCAACCTGATTTCGGTTGCCGGCGATAGTCTCACTGACACACTTGCAAGTGGGACGCTGGATCACATCCTGATTGATCAAACGACAACGCGTGAGTACACCGGTCGCTATGGCGTGATCGATTTGCAGCGGCAATTCGGGCTGACCCAGGAGCAGGCCTTGAGGGTGAGTGACCATTTGACGCTTTGGGCAGAATTCAGCGTTTACGAAGTGCCGAGTTTTCAGGGGGTTGCCTCAGGAACTCGTACTATCCGCTGAGCAGTCTGCTTTGCAAAGGTTTCGCAGCGTTTCAGCAGGGCATCCAGATCAGCAGCCAGCGAGTCCCCTGCGGTCTAGGCTGCTTTAACTTGCTCAGCTTTCGCAAGTCGGGCGGCGACACGTGGTGGCGGGGTTCGCCAGCGGCGATGGAGCCACCAGTACTGCTCGACTGACTCGTTGATCGCGGCAGACAGTTGATCGTTATACCAGTGAGTCAGTGTGGTGATTGATTCACAATTGCCCTCAGGATCGTTATCTGGGTCGGCAATCCCGGTGCATGCCATTTTGAATTGCATGGGGCGACCTTGGATTCTGGTCGTTGATCCAATCATCAAGGTGGCCCCTGCACTCAGCGAAAACAATGCAAGTGCTTTATGGCAAGAGGCTGGAACGCCGAGGAAACTAACCCAGCAGCCTTTAGGGCCGGCATGCTGGTCGGCCAGTAGGGTCAAGGTACCGCCTCCTTTAAGGTGGGCGTCGACCATTGGGCCGCACCCATCTTTGTCGACCATGTGCTGTCCTTTGGCACCCCGGAATCGCTCAACCCAATGGTGGACGAACCGGTTGTCCAGTTTTCGAGCGATCGTCAGGGTGTTGAAGCCCATCAGACCGGTCAGGTAACCGCCGATTTCAAAATTTCCGAAGTGGCCGGTGGCCGTGACTTTGGGACGACGACTTAGCAAGTGACGCAGCGTTCGTCGATTTTCACGAAAGACGATATGCTTGGTCCAGTTGGTCAGGTGTAGTCGTCGCTGGGCCCAAGCGATTTCGCAGACCATCAACAGCAGGTGGTGCCACATCGCGTAGGCGAGACGCCGCCGGTCCGCTTCGGTAGCGTTCGGAAAGACCTGTTTTAGATTTTGTTCGGTGATGTCGTGCCGGATTTTTAGCAGCACGGTAGTAATCCAGGCCAAACGGTGGCACAGCTTATCACCCATGTCAGCGGGGAGGGTTTGAATGAAAGAGACCAGAATTCGGACCAACACATAGGTCAAAAGGTCGATTCCGAGCGAGCAGAGTCGCTGAATACGCTTCAAATAGTCGGTTTGCGGTTGGTCCGCTGTCACGGTGGCTTCCTTGCGTACGGTTCTAAAACTACTGGGATTGTCGCCAATTATGCGATTCGAGATCCAGATGAATTCGCCCGGCTTGTTAGTTTGGCTGTGAGAGTACACGATTAATGGCATTGGACTCAGGAACAGAGCCTGTTTTTTAAGTTTTAGAAGTGGATCGGTTGGAATGAAAGACCCTTGTGCTGTCGTCCTGGCCGCTGGAAAGGGGACTCGCATGAAAAGCGATCTCCCCAAGGTTCTGTGTCCTGTCGTGGGACGGCCCATGATCCACTTTGCGCTGGATGCATTAGAAAAAGCTGGGATTTGTCGGCACATCGTGGTGGTGGGACACGAGGCAAAGTCAGTCGAAGCAGAATTGAATACGCGGGGCGGTGACACCCAATACGTCCTGCAAAGCCCCCAATTGGGCACGGGGCATGCGGTGCAGATGTGTCGCGAGGCTTTGGCCCAGCAGGACGGCCCGACGATTGTGGTGGCTGGCGATTCGCCCCTGATTCAAGCGTCAAGTCTGCGGAAACTATTGGATCACTTTGAGAAAACGCAGCCCGCTCTGCTGCTCGGAACGCTCGAAAAAGCGGACCCAACCGGCTTGGGCCGGGTCGTCAGAAACGACCAGGGCGAGTTCACGGGTATTGTGGAGCACAAGGATGCAACGGACGAACAGCTCGCGATTCGCGAGGTGAACATGAGCACCTATCTTTTCCAAACACCAGATTTGTTGAAGGTTTTGGAACAACTAAGCGACGATAACGCTCAGTCTGAGTACTATTTAACGGACTGCGCGAGATTGCTTCGCGAGGCGGGGCGGCCGGTGGCAGCGGTGCCGGTGTTGGAAGAGTGCGAGTCCTTGTCGATCAATAACGTGGACGAATTGCAGCAAGTCGACGAAAAAATGCGAGCTATGGGATATGCGTGAACTGAAAATCTTCAGTGGTCGTGGTAATCACGAGTTGTCCACAAAAATCTGCCGACACCTTCACCTTGAGCCAGCAGCGATCTCGCTCGGGAAGTTTCCCGATGGCGAGAATTTCTGCAAGCTGGATGAGGATGTCCGCGGCCGCGATATCTTTCTGGTTCAGCCAACGGCCCCGCCGGTCAACGATAATTTGATCGAACTGCTGATCATGATCGATTGCTGCAAGCGTGCTAGCGCTGGACGAATCACGGCCGTGATTCCTTACTATGGCTACGCCCGTCAGGATCGGAAGGACGAGGGACGCGTACCTATCACCGCAAAGCTGGCGGCAAACCTGATCACCCGTGCGGGGGCTGACCGGGTGTTGACGATGGACTTGCACGCCGCCCAGATCCAAGGTTTCTTTGACGTACCGGTTGATCACCTCTACGCCGCACCTGTCTTGAATGAGCATTTCAGCGAACTTGGCATGGAGGGCGATGATATTGTCGTGGTTAGCCCCGATGAAGGAAGTATCAAACGGGCACTGGGACACAGCAAACGCTTGGGGGGGACCTTGGCAATTGTTGACAAACGTCGCACCAGCGCTTTGGAAGTGCGGCAGAGTACGATCATCGGTGGTCCGGTTGAGGGCAAGGTTGCACTGCTGTTTGATGACATGATCAGTACGGCTGGATCGATCTGTGGCGCTGCTCGCTTGGTGCATGACGCCGGGGCCAGAGAAATTCATATTGCAGCGACTCACGGCGTGATGTGCGGCCCCGCGATCGAAAAGCTACGTGATGCTCCGATTAATTCGATTGTGGTCACTGACTCGATTCCGGTCCCGGAAGAAAAACAGTTGCCCAATCTGGTTCAACTGACAGTGGCTCCGTTGTTGGCTGAAGCGATCAAGCGAATTCATCACGATCAGTCGATCAGCGAACTGTTTCGGACGCGTTGATTCGGGGTTGAAACAGTCAGACCGGCAAGCCGCTGTAAGTAGCAATCGAAGCATGGAGCCTGATGATAGCGACCAAGGAATGTCCCGGTGAGTAAAACGAGCTTTGGCATCATCGGTGGAGGCGCGTTGGGTGGGCTGTATGGTGGTCTGTTGGCCAAGGCTGGCTTTGAAGTGCACTTTCTGTTGCGGAGCGATTTCGAGCACGTTCGGAAACACGGCTTGAAGATCGAGACACCCGCTGGCGATTTTGAGCTCACTGAGGTTCACGCCCATGCGTCACCCGACACAATGCCGCCCTGTGACGTGACTGTCGTTGCACTCAAGACAACGCAGAATGGGGAATTGACGCGGTTGCTGCCTCAGCCCACATCGAAAGGTGGTTTGGTACTGGTCCTGCAAAATGGTCTTGATGTCGAGCTGGATTCAGCTGCGGTTGTTGGGCCCGACCGCGTCTTGGGTGGCTGCTGTTTTCTTTGCAGTAACAAAATCGGTCCAGGGCACATCAGACATCTGGATCATGGACGCATCGTTTTAGGTGAATACCAACCTCACAACGACGGTGTCTCCAATCGCGCGGCCTCACTACGCGACGATCTGATCATCGCAGGCATCGATACAACCGTAGATCCGGATCTTGCCACGATACGGTGGCAGAAATTGATGTGGAATATCCCGTTCAACGGACTCTCTGTTGTTCTGGATGCATCAACACAGGAATTGATGGCGAATGTCGACTCGCTTGTTTTGGCGAAGACGTTGATCGAGGAAGTGCATCGGGCTGCCAACGCTTGCGGCGCCGTGATTGACGAGCGGCTGATCCAACGCACCTTGGATGTGACAAAAGAGATGGTTCCGTATGACAGCAGCATGAGGATTGACTACCTGAACCGCAGGCCAATGGAAGTCGAGGCGATTTTCGGAAATCCCATCCGTCGAGCAGAGGCTTTCGGTTGCAAGATGCCACACGTCGAAATGCTCTACCGTCAGCTTGCATTTCTAAATCGGCACAACAGCGGAGCGGCTTAGGATCTTGCCGCGGCGAGAGCAATCGTGCAGAGAGGGTGTGGGGTTACTTCGTCCCGTGCAGCAACTCGTCAAAATTCAGTTCGAGCTGAGTGTCCTGATCATCGCCTCCCAGTTCCCGAAAAATCAGGCTGGGCTGGATGTCTCGGCTGTGCTGATATTTGTCACTGCAGTATGAATCAGACTCACCCTCAATGGATATGAAGTAGATCTGGCAGGCCTCCATGAACGGGTAAATACGTACTGGTTGCACACAGTGCATTTCCAGCGTCCACGTTCCACAGTACCCGATGTCGCCAACGCTGCCGCCAGGATTAATGAACAAGCCCAGACGCCCAAGCGAGCTGCGGCCTTGGATCATGGGAATCACGCCGCGACTCTCTGTGTACTCAACTGTGCGGCCGAGATACAGAATGTTGGGTTGAAGCGTTAATCCCTCGGGTGGGATCTCAAGCCTGCGGTAGCGGTTCGGTGACGCAGCATCCAGTACCACTTCCTCGTAGACAAGCAGTTCGTCATGGAGGGCGAGGTTGTAGCTGTTGGGGTTGAGCCGATCCTCCGAGAAAGGCTCAATCAGCAAGTCTGTATCCTTCCGTCGCAGTATCTCTTGACCCGAAAGCAGCATGTCGATCTTGGTCCGTTGCGGGGATATCGGGATTAGGCGATCCATCAGCCCCGTCGCAGTTAACACAACGAGAACTAATGCCTTGGTGGCGTGAGCACACCCTTGAGACGCTAATTGTCAGGCAGGAACGGCGGCACGTCAATCATTTCCCCTCGCACCAAAGCAAGTTGTTGGCGTATATTAGAGAAACAGTTGACCGGAGCGGCATTTCCCCTATTTTTTCTCAGGGATCGCGTTTTCCGGGCTTCAGGCCAAAGAATCAAAGAAGGAAACCCCTGCGATGTCTCACATCGATCAAAGTAATCCGTATGCGGTGAATCTCGAGAATGTTGTCGCTCACGCGCCTGAAAATGCGAGGACCGCGTTCATCCGCCGGACTTATATGCACCTGACAGGGGCCATTCTGGCCTTGATCGGCTTGGAATACGTCCTGTTTCAGGTAGTGCCTGAGGAGACCATGAAAGGGCTCGTGGCCACCATGACCGGGGGCTACGGCTGGCTGTTGGTCTTGGTTGCGTTCATGGCGGTCAGCTGGGTAGCACGCAGTTGGGCAAACAGTGGCTCGTCGGCACCTCTGCAATACGCCGGGTTGGCGTTGTACATCAGTGCCTGGGGAGTGATGCTGCTACCGATTCTGTGGATCTGCATCGTCTTGCTGGATGATCCAAAATTGCCGGTAACGGCGGCTGTGATTACCGGCGTTGCCTTTGCCGGCTTAACGGTGGTTGCGTTCGTCACGAAAGCCGATTTGTCGAACTGGGGCCGATACCTGATGATGTTCGGGTTTGTTGCCATGGGAGTCATTGTCGCGGGAATCGTGTTCGGATTTTCGCTGGGGCTTTGGTTCTCAGCGTTGATGGTTGCGTTGATGTGCGGGTATATCCTTTACGATACATCCAATGTCATTCATCATTTTGGGGTTGATCAGCACGTTGCCGCCTCTTTGGTGCTCTTTGCTGACGTTGTGATGTTGTTCTTCTATGTGTTGCAAATCATGATGTCATTTCGCCGCTGATTCCGCTAATGCAATCGAAATAGGCAATTTGCCCCATTTGTTAGCTTTCTTGGTAGAGTAAATGCGTGTCGTTTTCATCCCGCGACTAAAGTCGCCTACCGCCGCGTTAATGCCAAAACGGTCTGTCGCTGGGTTCTGTCGCTGGGTTCTGTCGGGGGTGTGAAACGGCGCTTCACTGTCGTAGATGGTGGGGTTGTTTGAGGAGTGTGCAAATGGATGACCTGGAAGATGTAACCCGATTGCCGGATGACTTCGATGGGCGGGTCAGGCTGTTTCCGCTGCCAAATTTGGTGCTGTTTCCCCATGCCATGCAGCCACTCCACATTTTCGAGCCTCGCTATTGTGAAATGCTCGACGACGCATTGTCTGGGGATCATTTGATTGCCATGTCTACGCTGACTGGTGGGCTGACATCAACGGTTGTCTGTGATCCGCCCATCGCTACCACTGTCTGCCTGGGGAAAATTATTTCTCACGCAGAGGTTGAAGATGAGCGGCACAATGTTCTGTTGCTAGGTACACGCCGAGCTCGAATTACCACAGAACTGGATGCGGGGCGAGCGTTTCGGATGGCCGCAGTGGAGGTCCTGAACGATGTTTATCCGCCCAGTGGCGGCGAAGAACGCACACAATTGAAACGTGAATTGCTGCAAGCGTTCGGTGAAGTGATTCCCGCAAGCGTCAATGCTCAGCAGAATTTGCACGATCTCATGGCGGGGCAAATGAGTCTCGGTCCAATCACTGACATCATTTCCTATACCCTGCCTTTCGAGGTCGAAGCAAAGCTGCGACTTCTTGGCGAGCCGGATGTTGATACTCGAGCTGTTGAATTGGTCCGTTTGCTTCGCAGCGGAAGCGTGCAATTGCACTCAGTGTCGCCTGCCGAAATCTCGGGTGACACAAGTGACCAGCAAGACTTTCCCCCACCATTTAGCCTGAACTGAGACAAATGGAAATCCTCGATACCGTTTCCCGCATCGTCCACGTTTCAACTGCGATCACTCTGGTTGGTGGCAGCGTTTTTATGCTGCTGGTTTTAATGCCTGCCGCAAAGGAATTGCCCGACGAACCCCATTCGCAGCTTGCTGAGGCGATCCGAACGCGGTGGAAGCGATTTGTGCATCTCGGAATTCTGCTGTTTCTGGTCAGCGGCTTGTACAACTATGTTCGCGCGATCCCCGGTCATCGGGGTGATGGTTTGTATCATGCCTTACTGGGTACAAAGATGCTGCTCGCAGTGGGGGTTTTCTTTCTTGCCGCTGCACTGGTTGGACGCAGTAAAAAACTTGAACCCATTCGTCAGGCTCGATGCAAATGGCTCAAGGTACTGGTCATCGTTGCTGCGTTGATCGTTGGTATTTCTGGCTTTGTGAAAGTACGAGGCGTACAGACTGACGAGGCCCCGACGACCGAATCGATCACGGCAGGGTCATCGTGACCCAGACATTAAGCGTCGGGCGTTCATTGAGCGTCGGGCGTTCATTGAGCGTCGGGCGTACAGCTTTTTGCGGGCTGCTGGCAA
>JAPKCI010000517.1 GCA_028823035.1 Rubripirellula sp. | reverse complement strand
CGGCGCGACGTAGAACTCGAACGAGTCGGACGCTGAGAAGACGATTTTTGTATAGCTTTCGAAGATCGAGTCATCGGCGTCGTAATACGCGAGCCTGTTTTGCGCGTGGGCGAAACTTGCGCTAAACATCGCTATCGAAATCACGGTGAGCGAGAGGATTTGTCGGTGCAT
Source organism: Rubripirellula sp. (assembly GCA_028823035.1). Lineage (GTDB taxonomy): Bacteria > Planctomycetota > Planctomycetia > Pirellulales > Pirellulaceae > Rubripirellula. Next base: position 1,543 of record JAPKCI010000517.1, on the reverse strand, counting down.
CATCGGATTCCTTTTCATTGCTTCAACCGTTGATCTTCAGTGAAAGCGAGTTTGAGGTTCGTATTCTTCTGAACGTCAACCAGCTGCGAAATCGGCTTGAAGCCGGTAATATAAGCCGTCACGACCCAAGAACCTGATTCCACGTTAAAGGCAAATGCACCGTTCTTCACGCCGGAGATATTGTGCGAATGGTCCGCCGGTTCGTCGGGGCGGCGAATGCCAATCCAACTGCGGGGATGTATCTGCTCGCTTGCGGGCAGGCTGATAGTCCCCTCGAGTTTGTGAATGGTGACCTGATTGTCCTTTCCCCGCTGGGCCTGTCCGTGGAGGTTCAGCAACAGGTCGTCGCTGGGCAGCAAGGTGAGGCAGGCATCGAAGCGAGTTATTGCATCGTCGAAATCTCCACTCCGAAGGGCAGCGATGCCAGCATCGCGTTCGGCCAGTGGGTTCAATGACGAGAAGTTGACCGGGCCCTGATAGATCGCCACCAGACGCGAGTGAAGTGTCAATTTGCCATCGGTCAACGGGAGTTTGCCTTCCAGTACCCGCTCTGGCATCTCAATTTTCTCGTCACGCCCGCCATTCACTATTTCAGCGACAGCGGTAGCGTACTCCTCAGGTGTGAATGTGCGACTGGCTGACCAGATCTCTTTCGATTCGCCGACCGCCAAGGTAACAGCCTCTCCGATGCCACTGACCACACAACAATCGTTCTGGAGGGCGACCGAGACTTTAACGGGAAGCCGCAGCCAGAATGTTGGCCCAAACATCAACACATCATCGGGCGAGGGATGGGTGGCCACGTCCCAGTCGCTCTCATTGACGAGTTCCTGAAACATATTGTCATGCAATGTGAAATACTGGTTGCGGACGCGACGGCCAACAAGAAGAGTCGCAGTCGAAACTGGTGCGACGCCAGGTGTGCAGGAGTACAGAGTCGTACCCTTAGCGTCGAAGAAAAAACCGTTTAATGACTTTGCCGAGGCGCGGGATGGGATGTCACCGCCTGTGACTGGTGCGAAGTTGTGTTCGTAAATCAACTCGACAAATGCTGGTCGCTTGCCGGGTTTGGCAACAGAATCCGCTGTGCTGATTGAATCCACCTTCGGCGGAACTTTTCTGACTGGTTTCGAGGCGGGCGACCCAGCAAAGAAGAGCAGATAGCTACCTACCAAGGCCATGACGAGAAACAAAAGCAGCAGGAGCTTTGATTGGCGTGAATCACGCGGTGCATCGGAATCATTCATCGGTCAGCTCGTCGTAACAATACCAGTTTGTTTCGTTTTTCTTGAGAGTCCTGAAAAGGACTTTGTTTTCTGCTTCACAAAGAGATTGCCATTGAGCGGAAAAGCGGACAGGAAATCCAGAGTTTTCCGGGACTCGCTGCAAATGATGTGTTTTCACCGTATATATAGGACGAAAAGCTGAAATTCCTGTTTCCTACAGCCTCTTTTTTTGTGATGAATTCGGACATCGCCCTCTCCAGTGATTGGCAGGAGAAGCAACTCACGTCCATTCAAACGAAACTCCATTCAAACGAAAC
>JAPKCI010000058.1 GCA_028823035.1 Rubripirellula sp. | reverse complement strand
ATCGCTGGGTCATGTTGATGACTTCAAAGGCGAAGTTTTGCCGGGTGTACTCACCAACGCAATTGCCTGGGGTTTGCAAGAGTAAACTCGACTTGTGGCTTGTAGAGAAATGAAACATAACGCGATCGCATGATTCAAATGAGGAATGATATGAAACTGGTTCCATTGATTCTGTATCTGTTCGGCATTTTCTGCTGCGTTGATCAGGTGTCAGTTTGTGGCGAGCAGGCGAATCCCAATGTCTTGGTGATCATCACAGACGAACACAATTTCCGAACGCTTGGCTGTTACCGTGAACAACTGCCGGATGAGCAAGCCGAAATGTGGGGGCCCGGTGCGATTGTCGAAACTCCCAATTTTGATCGGTTAGCACGTGAGGGTTTGATTTGCACGCGAGCCTATGCCACGGCACCGGTGTGCTCGCCATGCCGAGCGGCCATGATTACAGGGAGGTATCCTCAGAACACTGGAGTGCCGACAAACAATTGCAAACTTCGCGATGACGTTCCGACCCTAGCAAAAATCATGGTAGAAAAAGGCTACCGCACTGGATTCGTTGGTAAGTGGCACCTTGGTGGAAATGGAAAGCCGGAGTGGTCACCGAAAGTTGATGGTGGTTTTCAGCACAAGACCTTCATGTTCAATCGAGGACATTGGAAGAAGTTTGCCTTGGCAGGAACGGGGGCAAAGGTAGCCGCTCGCGGTAAGTCGGGTACGCCTGGTTATGGAGTCGAGGAAGCTGATGAAAAGTCGTTTTCGACTGATTTTCTTACTGATCGAACGATTGAGTTCATCGAACAGACAAGCGACAAGCCATTTCTCGCTGTTGTAAGTTATCCCGATCCTCACGGTCCGAACACGGTCAGGGTTCCGTACGATCGAATGTACGATCATCTGCGTTTTTTACCGCCAAGAACTTACGGACGCGATGATATGCCGGCTCCCAAGTGGTTGGGGTCTGGTAAGAATCACGCTGTTTTTCGGGGTGAGCAAATGAGTCAGTACTTTGGGATGGTGAAGTGCATTGATGACAATGTAGGCCGAATCTTTGCAGCCCTCGAAGATAGTGGGAAGCTCGATTCAACGATCATTCTGATGACCTCAGATCACGGAGATCTTTGCTACGAGCATGACCGATTGAACAAGGGAAATCCTTATGAAGGATCGGCACGCGTCCCTATGTTGTTTCGCTTTCCGGATCGCATTCAGGCGGGAACGATTTACAGCCTGCCAGTTGGTACGGTTGATGTCACACCTACGCTGCTGGGGTTGGCTCGGATTAAGACCAACTCAAAGTTTGAAGGACGTGATTTGACAGAACCAATGCTCGGAAAAGTGAATAGCCCGGATAGTCAGGTGACTTTCATGAGGAACTCGGGGACAAGTCCGCAGTGGGTCTGTGCAGTTGATGATCGATACAAGTTGGTGCTGTCTGTGAATGATCAGCCTTGGTTATTTGACGCCACCCAGGATCCAGATGAGTTTCTCAACTTTTATCGCCGGCCTGGAAGTGACGTGGCAACACGCCGACTTGCCAAAGCGTTGCGTGAGTATGGGAACCGTAGTCAAGATGCTTATCTGGACCATCCCGCGATTGCAGCTTCGCTGAGAAAGTGTCTCGGTGAGGCCGACACGAACGGAAAATAACGATTCGCACCCGTGAGTCGTGAACTGCTCTCCCAAAAGTTCCTTCAATGGGTTTCGATTGGGCTGCTTCCCACCTTGGTCATGGTGTGCCGGATCAGATGCTATCAAAGCGGGGCAGGGCAGGGGGACGTTCGTCGGGTCCACGGGATCAGCGATTTTAGCCTTCCACATTTGCAATGTGGGTCTGCATTACCTCCGCTACGGTTTGGTGAAACTGCACGTGAAACTGCAGTCATCAAGTCCGCTTCTTCTCTGGACCCATGCAGGCAAATTCCAGTACTGTCCGCATTCCTCGTGTGAGCAGGTTACGCGGGAGTCGAGGGCGAGGGATCGCAAATGCAACTATTGATGCGCTATCGAGATTTGGTGCTGCCGCTTGGCATCATCGGCTGCTTGGTGGTGATTCTTGTTCCGTTGCCCCCCATGTTGATGGACATGTTGCTGGCTGCGAACATCACGGTTGGTGTGATTGTTTTGTTGACCACCGTTTATGTGGCGACTCCGCTTGAATTCAGTATTTTTCCATCGTTGTTGCTTGCAACAACTTTAGCCCGTCTTGTCTTGAACGTTGCCACGACGAGGTTGATTCTCACTGGTGCTGATACCCGTGGGATGGAGGCTGCCGGAGGTGTCATTCAAAGTTTTGGCGAATTCGTCGCTGGCGATAGAATCGAAGTTGGCTTGATCATCTTTGTCATCATCGTTCTGATTCAGTTCATTGTGATTACCAAGGGAGCCACCCGGATTAGTGAAGTGGCTGCTCGATTCGCTCTGGATGGAATGCCGGGCCGTCAAATGGCAATTGACGCTGATTTAAATGCTGGGCTGATCGATGAGAAAGAAGCACAAAAACGTCGTCAGGAAATCAATGCTCAAGCAGATTTTTACGGAGCGATGGATGGTGCCAGTAAGTTTGTTCGTGGTGATGCGATTGCCGGTATCGTAATCACGATCGTGAACGTGATAGGTGGCTTGTACATTGGTGTGGTGCAGTCAGGGATGACGCTCACCGAGGCAGGGTCATTATTCACCAAATTGACGATTGGCGATGGTTTGGTGAGCCAGGTCCCAGCGCTGTTGATTTCATTGGCCGCAGGTTTGCTGGTCACTCGAAGTGCCCAAAAAACAAACTTGCCGGTTCAGTTTCTTCAGCAATTGTTCGGAAATCCCAAGGCATTGGCAGTTGCCGGCGGTTTTTTAAGCTTGTTAATCGTTACAAATTTGCCCGCCCTTCCGATGGCTACGCTCGGGCTGGGGTGTATCGGTTTGGCTGTGGTCATGAACCGCCAAAACACCCGTCGACACGGCGAAGAGGCGATGCAGGTCGAAGCAGAAAGGGCAGAGGCAGCAGCACCACCTCCGAAGCGAGTCGAGGATTTTCTTACCATCGATCCGATGGAAATTTCGATTGGATTGGGGCTACTTGGTTTAGCTGATCCGAATCGTGGTGGTGATCTGATGCAGCGGATCACTGGAGTAAGAAATGCGGTAGCTGCTGATCTTGGCATCATTCTTCCGAAAGTCCGTGTTCGAGATGAAATGACCCTCGGTGAGCTTGACTACGAGATTCGGATCGAAGGGAGTCAAGTCGCAAAAGCAACCCTGATGCCGAATCAACTTCTGGCCATTGATAGTGGTCACACGACGGGCGTGATAGACGGCGAACCGACTCGTGACCCAACCTTTGGTGAACCTGCTGTCTGGATTGATCCGATGCGGCGCGAGCAGGCTGCAATTTACGGTTATATGACGGTTGAGCCAGGGGCTGTCTTGGCAACCCACTTACAAGAGATTTCTAAGCGTCACGCAGATGAATTGCTTTCAAGGGATGCCACGAAACATCTGATCGACGAATTGAAGGAAGCTTCACCGACGGTGGTCGATGAGTTGATACCTGGAATGATGAAGGTCAGCGATGTTCAGCAGGTCCTGCATCTTTTGCTCAAAGAGGATATTCCAATTCGACAACTCGGCATCATCATGGAGACCCTTGGTGATTTTGCCGGACGAACGAAAGATCCTGTTTGGTTATGCGAATACGTGCGGCATCGACTCGCTCGAACGATTTCTTCGCGTTATCGCGATGAACAAGAGCGTTTGCATGTTCTTGCTCTCGATCCGGCGATGGAGGATCGCATTTCGGCTGGGATTGAGCACACCGAACGCGGTTTATTCGTACGAATGAGCCCTTCAGCCGTAGACCTCACTTGCGAGAAAATTCAAGAAGGCGTTAAGAAGCTAATTACAGCAGGCCATCCGCCGGTTGTGCTGGTGAGTCCCAAGATTCGTCCTGGACTGCGGCAGATCACCGTCGCTTCGATGCCTCGACTGAAAGTGCTTTCTTATAACGAGATCACACAGGATACGAAAATTGAATCCTACGGTGTGATTAGTGATCAATGACTTCGCCACAGCCAAACAATGCCAATCAACAACCCCTGATCGAAAACAACTTTTCCATGCACATTCGTACGTTTAGAGCCGCAAACCTGCAGGATGCTTTAGAGCAGATCCGTCAGCAGATGGGTTCTGATGCTTCCGTTCTGCATACTCGACAGGTGCGGGATGGATGGATGGGATGGCTGGGCCGAACCTACGTCGAGGTCACTGCTGGGTTGCGGGATACCGATGGAAAAGATACTCCAGTTAAAGCGGAAGCCGAGAGCATCGACTCGCGGCAGATTCTTCCGGTGGATACAAACAGTCGCATGAGCGGACTTCCAGCGATGTCGGATTCAAATTTACCACTGCCACTGCAGGCTTACCGCATGGAACTTTTGACTGCCGGAGTCAGAGCCGAAACAGTCGACCGTTGGTTGAGCTCGACCGTCAGCTTTGCAGCAAGTCTGGGTGAAGCTGCGAGTGGCCCGATGGCATCCGGAACGCCTTGGTTGGAGCATCTGCAACGCACCGTATTGCGCGAGATACGTATTGGAAGTCCAATTTCGACACACCCCGGTGACCGGCGAGTGGTCGCTCTGGTGGGACCGACAGGGGTTGGCAAGACAACGACAGTAGCCAAGCTGGCAGCCGGTTTTCGAATCGAAGCGCGACGCCGTGTTGGCCTGCTGACAATCGATACATTTCGGATTGCTGCTGTCCAGCAACTGCAGGCCTATGCCGAAATCATGGATCTGCCGATGCAGGTGGTTGAAAAGCCAGAGGAAATGCAGCCCGCACTTGATCAGTTGGGGGATGTCGATCTCATTCTGATTGATACGGCAGGACGAAGTCCCAAAAGTGATGCCAGAATCGATCAACTGGTAGAAATGCTCAGGAGTGCGCAACCTGATGAGACTCACCTGGTGCTCAACGCAACCAATTCTGCTGCGTCTACCCGACTGGCCATTCAGGGATTTTCACCTGTCCGGCCGACAGCAGCGATTCTGACAAAGCTTGATGAGGCACCCAACACCGTGGGTGTGCTGTCAGCAATTGCTACCAGCGAACAATTTAAAGGGATACCTCTGAGCTATACCACCAATGGCCAGCAGGTACCTGATGACATTGCCCCAGCAGATGCCGAAACTTTGCTCTCGCGTTTACTCGCAACGAAAGTTTCGGTGTCAACGCTGCATGCAGCTTAAAAATAGAAAATGAACTAACGTACTGTACGTCAGTTCGCCGATGAAGGAAAGGAAGCATCCCGCGCTGAACGAAAACGACTTGAGCGTAATCTTTCAGCAACCGTTTGCTTAATTTGGGAAACATACTCGCTTGCTACTCATGCCACCGTTTAAAAATTGTTTCGTAGCTTCGCAGCCTCGCTTGGTGCTCTCGCAATGGGATTGGTCGTTTTACGCGGCGCGATCCTTGGTGAGCCGGCTGGCAACGTTGCTTTGGAAGCAATCGCCGCCATGGCAGTCTTTGCTGTCATCGGTGGGGCGGCGGGATGGATCGCGGACTTCCTTGTCCGTGATGCAGTCGAACAAGCGTTTCGCAAGCGTGTTGATTGGTACCGAGAGGGACTGACCGACACGGAATTAACTGAGGAAGGTTCACCTCGCGATTGACGGACATGGCTGTTCGAAACAATCAAGTGGTGAGCAAAACGCGGAGGAGTTTACGACAGCAAGGATGCTGCCTGAACTGCAAAGCAAACATGACCAAATGATCGAGTCACTGACTCGATCATACCTAGCGGCAAGATGCCGCGGTATTAATAACCATCACGGAGGATTGGATGGCAGCGACAGCCACAGCCGACAACGAGATCCTGCAAGTCTGGACGACGTTCAAGAAGCTCAACAAGGACTCACTCGAATATGAATCGTTACGCAACCGACTGCTTGAGCGATACATGCCATTGGTCCGCTACAACGGCGAACGCATCTGGCAGCGTCTTCCCGATGGCGTTGAACTAGATGATTTGATCAGTGCTGGGATCTTCGGACTGATGGATGCCATTGACGCGTTCGACATGGAACGAGGCGTCAAGTTCGAAACCTACTGCGTGCCGCGTATTCGCGGTGCAATGTTGGATGAATTACGGACGATGGACTGGGTGCCACGGCTCGTGAGAAGTAAGGCGAGCAAATTGGCCGTTGCCAAGAAAACCCTTGAGACCAAACTTGGGCGTGCTCCAACCGTTCTGGAAATCTCTGATCAGATGGAGATGCCGGTTAAAGAAGTGGAGAAGATGCAATCAGATGCAAATGCTGTTGGCGTCGTCTCACTGAACAAGAAGTGGTACGAAACGGACAGCTACAAAGACGTCCGTGAAATCGACGTTCTTGAGGACAAGAAAGGGGAAGACCCCACTCGTCGTGTCCAAAAGAATGACCTGATGAGATTGGTCACCAAAGGCCTCAATCGAAATGAACGATTGATCATCATTTTGTATTACTACGAAGAACTGACGATGAAGGAAATAGGGGCGACTCTTGACCTCTCTGAATCTCGAGTCAGTCAAATGCATACTTCGATCGTCAATCGTCTACAGCAGCAGTTGGGATACCGCCGTGTCGAATTCGGTGGCTGATTGTTGAACTGAACCATTGATGTTGTTTTTTAGCGGCGTTCTGTCTTTCTGGCAGAACGCTTTTTTTTTGCCAGCCGTTGTTTCCGTTTTAGGGCTTTTGGATTGCCAGATTCGCTTCTGGTAACCATGCTGATAACGGTTTGTTCGGATGTGGTTGACAACGATCTGGTCTGAGATTAACTGCTTATCTGCTTCACGGCAGTATTGACTGGTAATTGGCCAGGGTTAAACAGGGAGACGCAGTGCGGATCGCTCACGTCATTACGCGTATGATCATTGGAGGCGCGCAGGAGAATACGCTCCTGAATTGCCTTGATTTGGTGCGCGAATATGATGACGACGTCCTGCTGATTACCGGACCGGCTTTGGGGCCTGAGGGAGACCTGTTGAGTCAGGGCAGGGCAGGGGAGTTACCTGTTGAGGTGCTGCCCAGTCTGCGACGTGCCATTCACCCCAAGTGGGATTGGCTTGCCAGTCGTGCGATCCGCAAAGCGTTGGCTGGATTTCAACCCGATGTAGTGCATACACACAGCGCGAAGGGTGGATTGCTGGGGCGGCAGGCCGCCTGGAAACTGAATGTTCCAGCGGTTGTCCATACCATCCATGGCGCACCGTTTCACCCATATCAGTCCCGGTTGGCAAGGGATTTCTTTTGCCGTTGTGAGCGGTGGGCATCCGCTCGATGTCATCGATTGATTTCAGTTGCTGATGCGATGACTGACTTGATGGTTGAGTTCGGAGTTGCGCCCCGTGAAAAGTTCACAACGATCTACAGCGGAATGGATGTTGAACCCTTCACGCGTGCGAAGGAACACCGCGAGATGACTCGTCAGAAGTATGGATTTCGGGACGAACACGTGGTGATAGGAAAAATTGCCCGCTTGTTCCACCTCAAGGGACATCAGGATTTGATAACCGCTGCTATTCCGGTTTTGCAGCGGCAACCCAATGTGCGATTTCTGCTGGTCGGTGATGGTATTCTGAGGGAGACGCTTACCCAGCGGATCGCGGAACTCGGCTTGAGTGACCATTTTGTTTTTGCGGGGTTGGTTCCACCCACTGAGGTTCCGGCACTGATAGGTGGCATGGATGCACTTGTGCATGCCTCCTATCGCGAGGGTCTCGCCAGAGCTTTACCGCAAGCTTTGATCGCCGGTCTGCCAGTGATCAGTTACGACGTGGATGGTGCCCGTGAGGTTGCAATTACCGGTCAGACGGGCATCCTTGTTCCGGCTCAGGATGTCGCGGCACTCTCTCAGGCCCTTGAAACGCTGGCTGTCGATGACCCAATGCGACAGCGTATGGGCAGGGAAGGGCAGCGACGTTTTACTGAGCAGTTCGATCATCGGACCATGACGGCCAGGGTTCGAGAGGTTTACCAGCAGCAGCTCGAGGACAGCTAATCAACGGCCAATCAACGGCGAGTATCTGTTCGGCTGCGATTTCCGGCGGTTTGCAGTGCAGATTGGACCGTCGGAAGCGTGTGCGGACGAATATCACTATTCGCACTCAATTCAATATGCCGATTGAGGCAAAGCTGGGTGACGATCTGGGTACCCTTTCAGGGTGTCCGATTACCTCAACTATTATAGAATGATAGTGTGTACGCTAGGCAATCATGCTGGTTTTGTCCCGGTTCGCCAGTTTTGAATCCCAAGTTTCAGAAAGACACCATGACCAAGAGTCGAGATTTTATTGGACCCTATCGACTTGCTCGTTTGATTCGAGTGGGGAGTACGGCCGAGGTCTGGGAAGCAATCGAGGAACATGAGAAGACACGATATGCTTTGAAGATGCTGAAACAGTCGCTTGCGGCCAACAAGAGTGAGATTACGCTGCTCAAGCATGAGTACAACGTTGCTAAGGATTTGAACAGTCCGCGAGTGATCAAGGTCAAAGAATACCGAGACGACTCAGGACGCCCATGTTTGGTCATGGAGCTGTTTAGTGAATTGAATATGAAGCAGGCTTTGCGGCGAGGTCCCGATTCGCTTGCATTCATCCTTGACAAAGTTGTCGAACAGGCCGCCGAAGGTCTGTATTACATGCACACAAAGAATTGGATTCACCTCGATATTAAACCAGATAACTTTCTGGTCAGCCGAGATGGTACGGTCAAGCTGATTGACTTCACTATCGCCGAAAAGAAAAAGACCGGTCTTAGCCAATTGTTCAAAAGCACAAAGGTCGCGAAAGGTACTCGGAGTTACATGGCGCCCGAGCAGATACGACGGAAGAAGTGTGATGAACGTACGGATGTCTACGCGTTTGGGTGTGTTCTGTATGAGCTTTGTACGGGTAAGCCACCCTTCACAGGCGATACGCCAAATGATTTGTTATCGAAGCACCTGAATGCATCCATCCCCAGCCCAATCGTTCATAATGACAATGTTACTCGTGAGTTTGCTGATCTCGTGAAGAGCATGATGGCCAAGAAACAGGATGCGCGGCCAGATTCAATGTGGGAATTCCTGAAAATGTTTCGGGGTATTCAAGTGTTCAGAAAGCGACCACGCAAACCAGAGATCACGGTGTTTGATAATATGCCGGGTATCAAGGGAGCAGATGACATGCTTCGAAAAGGAAAACCTGATCCTGGCTTGGATGTGGATTGATTTCCGATTCTGTGATGCAAAATATCGGCTGCCAGCCACTTGGCATGTCGCGAGCATGATGCAAATTACTTAGACAACCGACTGAAAGCGATGGATTGATATGAGTGCCGGTCCCGGATTGGAATTTGAAAATGACATTGCCGATCTCGAGAATCGAATTGGTTCACTCGAGCGTCAAACAGATCGTAGTGGGGATATCGAGAACGAAATTCGGACACTCAGATTGGAGTTGGTCAGGCAATTGCGGGAAACCTACAGTTCCCTCGATGCTTGGCAGACGGTTCAGGTTGCCAGACACAAAAATCGCCCCTACACGCGAGACTATTTGAATCTTGCGTTCGACGATTTTGTGGAATTGCACGGTGACAAACATTTTGGTGATGATCGGGCAATGTTGTCAGGTTTTGCCAAACTTGATCGTTTCAAAGTGCTGGTGCTCGGGCATCAGAAAGGTCGGACCTACAAAGAGCGAGCAGCTTGCCATTTTGGTTGTGCGCATCCCGAGGGGTACCGGAAGGCTATGAGCAAGATGCGTCTTGCTGAGAAGTATCAGTTGCCACTCATTTGCTTCATTGACACGCCGGGAGCCTATCCTGGAATCGGTGCCGAGGAACGTGGGCAAGCTCAGGTCATCGCCGAGAGCATGTTTAAGATGAGCCGCCTCCGAACGCCAGTGATCTGCGTCGTGATTGGTGAAGGCGGTTCAGGAGGTGCACTGGGAATTGGTGTCGGTGATCGTGTTGCTGTCTTGCAGCACGCTTACTACAGCGTGATCAGTCCCGAAGGATGCGCCGGGATTCTCTGGAAGAGCCACGAACACGCTCCCAAGGCTGCTGCTGCATTGCGATTTACCAGCCAGGACTTGTCCCGGCTCGGCGTCGTTGATGATGTGCTTCAGGAACCCTTGGGTGGTGCCCACCGCGACCACCATCAAATGGCTTCGCGATTGAAGTCCTATCTGTCTCGGACTCTTGGAGAGTTGGAAGTAAAGACAGCTGATGAGTTGGTCGCTGAGCGGTACGAGAAATTCCGAAAAATCGGTGTCTTTATCGAGGAATCGCAGACCGAAGTATAACGGTTTCCGTTTTAGAACCGAGGAAAAGAGACTTTTCGGTTTCGGGCCTGAGGAACCATTGTCGGTGGAAGATTTTCTGGAACGCAATTCGAAAACTGCTTGAGAATTGAGAGCGAGTATCAGAATGAATCAGTGTGCTCGACGCTGAGCACACTGGTCTCTGTTGGCCGAGTACTTTGCTGCTCGTAGCTGCTCGCAGGGAAACAACGATCCAGTTCTAGGATGCATTCCATTGTGTTTTAGCCCTATTCTCAACGTCCGATAATGCCTCTTATGTTGTATTCGAGGTAGCTAAATACCCGTGTATGGCCCACTAAGATACTTCCTGTCACTGTTCTCTGTTGGCAAGATGGTCCGCGTGAATGGGTCTGCATGTTGCCGAACGTGTCCACTGCGCTATGAACGTGTCCACTGCGCTATGAACGTGTCCACTGCGCACAGCGAGTTTAACGCTGAATGCCATTCCTCGTTGGTTGCATGGCTTGTTGGGATGGCCATTGCGTTGGGGTGATAGGCAGCGGTGTTCCAGTCCCGCTTGGCTGAAATCCACTGCTGAAGGACGAATCGCCCGAAAGTTTCTGCTTGATGTTCTCGGCTCCTTGGGCCATCCACTGAGTGCCCGGGATCCCTTCGTCTTCCGTTTCGTCGAATTTTTTGTTGAAGCGATCCAGGTATGGCTGGACTACATCATGTAATTCTTCCGGTATCACGGAGTCACTTCGGTCCAGCACGTTGGCGATGTAATTACCGCTTTTACTCTGAACAACCGCTTCACGAACCTTGTCACCAGACAGCGTGACGGCAAACAAAGTGATCAATGTGCAGTACAAAGCACCCTTGGCCAAGCCGAATAACGCACCAATCTGCCGGTCGAATTCACGCAGTTTCATGCGATCGATACTGCTGCGTACCATGCGAAAGGCAACCCAAATCAGCAGTGAAGTGCCAATGTACAAAATCAGCATCGCCAGAAACCGATCCCAAGGTGGATCTGCCTGAATGGATTCGCTGATAGGTCCACGATATTTGTAGGCGACTATATAGCTGACCACGATGGAGGCGATGGAGGCGAGTTGCCACGCGAAGCCTTTGATAGCACCAAAGAGCGTTGCCCCGAGCAAGACCACGAGCATGATGATGTCATAAGTCTCCATCAATCGCGTCCGTGCTGATAAGGAGAAGGAAATTGAGGGAAGGGTGGTCAATGCAAGCATTGGCTTGATTACCCATAACAAGACCGACTATAGCGATAGTGAAGTATCGATCGAAGATCAATCGAGTCAAGTTTGGTTCTAATTCGGCTTGGCTTGGAGTGATTTGTTTTCTATGAACCACGGTAGTTCTCTCAACATTGACCGCAATCCGTACATTGTTGTTTTTTCTTCACTCTCCCCTGCCCTTGTCTGACTTTGGCTGATTTCAAGTCGCACATTACCGGAAGTACTTTGGTCGGCATTGGCTACGGCTATTGGGGGATTTCTACGCAGTCAATGTCCATTGAAAACGGCATGTTGGCGGGTGGGTTATGTGCGGTCAGTGGCATGCTGCCTGATCTTGACAGTGATTCCGGGATCCCGCTGCGCGAGACCAGCATGTTCGTTGCTGCCATCGTCCCCATTCTGATGATTGAGCGGTTCCGCGATCTGGGTTTTTCCCATGAAGCGATGGCGTTAGCGGCAATGTTGCTTTACCTGGGGATTCGATTCGTTGCGATTGAGTTCTTCAAGCGATACACCGTGCACCGCGGCATGTGGCACAGTATTCCTGCGGCTGCTTCAGCAGGATTGTTGGCCTACCTGATGATGCCGTGTCAGAGTGAAGCAGTTCGTATTTACAAAAGTCTTGCCGTGGTGCTTGGTTTTACGGTGCATCTGACAATGGACGAGATTTGGAGCATTGATATGAGTCATGGCTTCCGATTGAAAAAGTCCTTTGGTACCGCGCTGAAGTTCTTCAGTAAAAGCGTGCTGGGGAACGTTTCGGTTTATGCCAAGCTTATCATTCTGATTTGGCTCGCTTGGGGTGATCGAGGAGTCGTTGATCGGATTCGCAATCGTGCTAGACAGGAAGGAACCTACATCGCCCAACCGCGACAAGGCATTGACTTTGAAAAGTGGGTTCCGTGGCGTTAGCCACAACTGTTGAATCCAGACTTACCCGGTTTGCGGGATGCTTCCTGTAAAAAGTTGCGCCTGTGCTGGGGTGAATGATTCGGTCATGAGTCTCGATCGATGACCATCGTTACTGGTCCATCATTGACCAGCGTGACCTTCATGTCCGCGGCGAAGGTCCCCTGCTCTACGTTGATTCCTCTGGCTCGAAGTGATTCGGCGAAATATTGATAGAGTTGATCGGCGACTTCTGGCTCTGCGGCAGCTGTGAATGCGGGGCGACGGCCTTTGTGGCAGTCTGCCAAGAGTGTGAATTGGCTCACTACGAGAGCCGATCCGCCGGTGTCGATCAGAGACAAATTCATTTTCCCATGCTCATCCTCAAAAATCCTCAGGTCGGCAGTCTTGTTCGCGAGCCATTGGGCATTGTCAGGTGAATCACCCTGAGCAATTCCAACAAGGATGAGCAGCCCATCGGCGATTTTACCGACGGTGATCCCATCAACTGTCACGCTTGCAGATGTAACTCTTTGCAGGACGACTCGCATCGTTGGCCTCAGGATGAAGGATGGATTGTAAAATGGTGGATTATCTATCGCAGTGGTCATGAGGCAAGCCTGATCTTACCTGCTAGAATTTAGGGAATGTGGGGCAGGGTTGCGAGCGGTTCAAGGAAGGGTCGTTTGCTGCTGAGTACCAACCACCAAATGTCCATCTTCGTGTTCTTGGCCTGATCTTAAAAATGTCTCTTCTGTTCACATGCCCACACTGTCGTATGTCAACGCAGGTGGATGATTGTTACAGCGGTCACGAGGGAGAATGTGTGACTTGTGGCAAGCCAATACAAATTCCTGAATTCGCGACGTCGGAGACGGTAAGCCCATCCAAGAAAAAATCGCCGTCAATTGTATTGTTGGTGACTGCGGCGGTGATCGTTGTATTGCTTAGTTGTCTGCTGGTTGTCTTAATCCGAGTTGGTGGTCAGACAGTGAAACGTATGTCGACGACTCGTGGTCGCTCTGCTTCGGTCGATAATCTCAGACGCATTGCCACAGCATTGAATGCTTATGCGAATGACCACGGAAGTTATCCGCCGCCAGTGCTGCAAGTTGGCCGCAATCAGCACTCATGGCGGGTGTTAATACTTCCCTACCTTGGTGAGAGTGCCATGTACAGCGAGTACAACTTGGATGAACCCTGGGATTCCGACCGGAATCAACAATTGGGTTACAACATTCCCAGTGTTTTCCGAAATCCTCAGGAATTGCGTATAAGCAATGGGTTGTTTTCAATGTCTGACTACTACTTGATCACGGGGGCCGGCACCGTTTTCCCCTCGTCTGGTCCTTTGACGCCTAAAGATATAAATGATGAACATGGGAAGACCCTGTTGGTCGTTGAGGGTACACCCGCGATCACGGGATCCGGTCTCTGGACTGAACCAATCGACCTGCGAATGCACGAGATTCAGGCGAGTCCGGGAGTCAACAGGGCAAATGGATTAGGCGGCTTACTCGATGGCGGGTTCGCAGTCGTAACCGTCGACGGGACGGGGCATTTTCTTTCCGATAGTATTCCTCCGTCCATTCTCAATGCCCTCATCACCGCAAACGGTGGAGAACGACTGACAGATGATGTTTTCGACTGAGCGTCGCGACCTTTTTTCCACGGTCGTGACTGGGCGGCTTTCCTGGATCGTGTTGGTTGATACAGGGGACGCAATGTTTAGGATCAGTACTGACGTGGTCGGACCGTGCCTTGGACTCGGCTCGGAAGTCCCTGAATACGAAGGAATCCTTCGGCATCGTCTTGGTTGTAGGATCCACCACCTTCCATCGTTGCAATCTCAGCATCGTAAAGGCTGTTGGGGCTGGTTCTTGAATCAACGATGATATTGCCTTTGTAGAGTTTTAGCGTGACTTCGCCAGTAACCGGTTTTTGGGCTTCGCGAATGAAGGACAGCAAGGCATCCAGTTTTGGTGTGTACCAGAACCCGTAATAGACCATTTCTGCGACTTCTGGAGCGAGCCTGTCTCGCAGATGCATCAGGTCACGGTCCATGGCAAGTTGCTCGATGTACATCAGAGCGTCGTAAAGCACGGTCATGCCTGGTGACTCGTAAACACCACGGCTTTTCATACCAACAAAGCGATTCTCAACCATGTCAATTCGTCCGACGCCATTGCGACCGGCGATCTCATTGAGACGTTCGACCATCTCCAGTGGTGTCACTGCTGAGCCATTCAATGCTGTGGGGACGCCGGATTCAAACCCCACCGTGATGGTTTCCGGGGCATCCGGTGCCTCTTGTGGACTGACACCCATTCCAAAATCAACGACTTCCACACCGTTGACATCCAATTCTTCGAGTTGACCCGCCTCGTAGCTGATGTGCAGCACATTTTCATCGCTGCTATATGGCTTGGCAATGGAAGCCTTGACAGGAATGTTCCTGTTCTCGCAATAGGCAATCAGTTCGGTTCGGCCGGGGAATGCATCCCTGAACTCCTTGATTCTCCAAGGTGCAATCATTTGCACGTTTGGGTCGAGAGCCTCGGCTGCCAATTGAAACCGGCATTGGTCGTTGCCCTTGCCGGTGGCTCCATGTGCGTAGGCTGTCGCCCCCACTTCTCTTGCCACTTGAAGGCAAATTTTACTGATCAAGGGCCGGGCAATAGATGTCCCCAGCAGATATATTTGCTCATACTTGGCTTGCCAGGCGAGGACCGGAAATGCGAAGTCGCGGCACATTTCTTCGCGTGCATCGATCAGCCGCGATGATACGGCTCCACCATCACGAGCCTTTTGCATGATTTCATCACGATCCTCACAAGGCTGCCCAAGATCCACGTACACTGCATGGACTTCATAACCTTGATCCTGAAGCCAGCCGAGAATGACCGAGGTGTCGAGGCCACCGGAATAAGCAAGTACACAACTTTTCATTACGATATCATCCGCGAATTATTGATGGACTACTGTTAGACTGCATTTGCAATTTGAAATCTGATTCCTCTTCACTGCAACCCGCCCAATGAACCGGCTAACCCCTGCCCTGCTCGAACTCGTCGCAAAAGCACTGGATGACGATGCTTCCCGCGAGGAACTGATGAAGTACCTGGAATCTGCTAAAAACTCATCAACAGGGCATTCTCCGGCCCAAATTCACCGAATTGACGGGGCCACGGTCGATCTTGGACGTGAGGCCCGCTGCGGGTTTGGTGAAGTGATTTTTGGCGAAGGTAAGTCTGCCGAATTGGTCAGCCGAATCATCCAGACCCAGTTGGATCAGGGCCAGTCGGCTTTTGTCACCAGAATTGACAGTGGAGTGGCCTTTCAGGTCCGACAGTCATTTTCGCATACCCAGCACAATCCAGTGGCCCGCACATTGCGTGTTTCGGCTTCCGAAATTGGGGTCTCGCAGCCTTTGGAACGCGACCAACTGGAGCAAACTTTTCATGCCGCTGTGGTGACCGCTGGCAGTACTGACTTGGCGGTTGCGGAGGAAGCGATTGAGACATTGGTCTGGATGGGAACTGCTTTTCAGCGGTTTGACGACATTGGAGTCGCAGGTCCACAGCGTCTCGCTGCGGTGCTCCCCGAATTGAGAACAGCATCTGCCGTGGTCGTGGTTGCCGGGATGGAAGGCGCTTTGCCAGCAGTGGTGGCTGGCCATCTGCCTGTCCCTGTTTTTGCGGTACCGACCAGCGTTGGGTACGGGGCGAGTCTTGGCGGTTTGACACCTCTGATGGGGATGTTGAGCACTTGTACGGCAAACGTGGCAGCAGTGAATATTGATGCGGGCTTCAAAGGCGGTTACATGGCTGGGATGGTGATTCAGCAACTTGTGAAATATTGCCAGCAGACGAAAAATTAGCAATCACTTTGGGGTGCCTTACATGACGCTTGATCCTCCATTGTGTCTTCCTTCACGGCAGAGTGCTGCCCACAAGGGGAATTTTGGACGTCCCATTCTGGTTGGTGGGTCACGTGGGATGAGTGGCTCGATTGGTCTGTCCGCGATGGCGGCGTTACGTGTGGGTGCGGGACTCGTTACCGCGGTCATCCCGGACCGTTGTCTTGAGACGGTTGCTTCTTTCAACCCCTGCATCATGACATATCCACTGCCCGATGATGCTAAGGGGCGTTTTTCGTTGGATGCTGCTACGGAGTTCAATGCTGTCGCATTTGCTGCTTCTGCGATTGGCTGCGGTCCAGGCATGACAACAGGTCCAGGATCGATTCGGATGGTGGAACGATTACTGCGGTCACCCCTGCCTCGAGTTTTCGATGCTGATGCCATCAACGTGCTTTCGTTGCTGGGTTGGATCGATTTGCAGGATCATCTCTCGACACTGATTCTTACACCCCATCCTGGGGAATTTGCGAGGCTGACAGGCGCTCCGGCAAGTGACCGGCAAGCCCAAGTATCGGCAGCGAGGAAGCTCGCAGACGAGCGAGGTGCGTTCATCGTTCTGAAAGGAGGGCCCACGGTCGTGATTGGGCCTAGGCAGGATATCTGGACAAATTCGACGGGCAATCCGGGAATGGCTACGGCCGGCAGTGGCGATGTCTTGACGGGTGTCATCTCGTCATTTCTCGCTCAGGGCCTTTCTGCGTGGGACTCGGCCCGATTGGGTGTTTGGGTTCATGGCCTCGCGGGTGACCTCGCGGCTGAGCAGCATGGCCAAGGTGGGATGACGGCAGTAGAGATCTGCGGTTGTTTGCCGCAAGCGATCCGCGCGGTATCGATTGAGAGTTCGGAACCGATTGAGAGTTCGGAACCAGCTTGATCAGCGTCGGGATCCAGATACCCACTGGCTACAGTTGATGAGGCGAGCTTTGGACGCGAGAGGCCTTCTTGGTGGCTGCCCTACGAAGTTTTGCCGATCTAGCGCATAATCCGGGATTAAACTCCCCTGCCCTGCTCTTCTTTGATCACCGTGACAGCTATCTTTTCTCTCAACAATGTCCTGCCTCTCGATTCCGTAGGGGAATCGCAGCGGTTAGCGGATAGCTCGGTATCCGCCGATGCAGATGTCGCGACGGATATTGATTTGAGCAGCATTCAGGGCGGCGTCATCACGATTGGCAATTTTGATGGCGTGCATCGTGGCCATGCTGAGCTTCTGGGGCATGTGAGACGACTTGCGGATCAGATGAGCGGGCCTGCGATTGCGATCGTGCTCGATCCTCATCCGGCCACTGTGTTGCGTCCTGAACTGGCGCCAAAACGGCTGACTCGGATTGAGACAAGAGCTGAATTGATGGATCAAATAGGAATCGATGCTTTGGTGGTGTGCGAGACAAGTCGCCGCTTCTTGAGTATGTCGGCCGATCAATTTTTTGATTCAATTGTCAAAGATCGTCTGCGAGTCAAAGCCATGGTTGAGGGACCGAATTTCTTCTTTGGGCGTGATCGTGGGGGTGATGTCGAGGTATTAGCTGGACTGTGCGATGCAGCGAATATTAATCTGCAAATTGTCCAACCCATGGAGGTTGGTCGGCGAATGATCAGCAGCACAAGGATTCGTCGGTTATTAAGTCAAGGGGTCGTTGCTGAAGCTGCAGACCTGCTGGGTCATCCGCATAGAATTTGCGGTACCGTTAAAAGTGGAGCCAAACGAGGTCGTCAGATCGGTTTCCCGACAGCAAATCTATCTGACATTGATGTGGTGGTTCCCAGCCCGGGAGTCTACGCCGGTCATATCCGGGTTGGTGATCAGAGTCACGCTGCAGCCATCCACATTGGTCCCAACCCAACTTTTGAATCAAATGGGGATTCCAAAGTTGAGGTCCACGTGCTGGACTATGATGGTGACTTGTACGATCAGCGTGTGCAGGTGGAATTTTTGCACCGGGTACGGGATGTCACCAGATTCGATTCACCAGACGCACTGGTGATACAACTTCATCAAGACATTTCTGATATTCGTTCCGCGTTGTCACAGCCATTTGGCGAATCGTAAGCTTCTGAGGATTAATATGAGCGTCAACTGGAAAGCATTTGTAGATCAAATCAGCCATTACGAGAGTTTTGTGCTTGTTAGTCATATTCGTCCTGACTGTGACGCGTTGGGTAGCGAGCTCGGGATGGCGGAGGTCTTGCGCAAGGTTGGCAAGCAGGTTCGGATCATCAATGCACACCGAACCCCGCCAGCGCTTCAGTTCCTTGATCCCGCTGGCAACATTGAGGTGCTGGGTGATGATGTTGAGCCAGAGGATATTTCGGCCGACTGCATCATGGTCCTCGATACCAGCGCATGGGCTCAACTTGGTGATATGGGCGATGTCATCCGGACGTCCCGGGCGGACAAGATTGTGATCGATCATCACGTTGGCGAAGACGATCTGAACGCGACGATGTACAAGGACTATCAATCAGAAGCGACCGGGCATCTTGTGGTGCAGGCGGCTGATGCGTTGGGGGTTCCGTTGACTCGGTCAATGTCGACACCGCTATTTGCTGCGATTGCCACTGACACGGGCTGGTTTCGTTTCGGCAGTGTGACGGCCGAAACCTATCGTACGGTTGCCCGATTGATTGATGCTGGTGTAGTTCCCTGTGAGGTTTATGGTGACCTGTATGAACGCGATTCTCTTGGGCGAATCCGCTTGCGAGGGTTGATCTTGTCACGCACTACAGAGGAAATCGACGGCACATTGATGCACACGTACGTACAGAAAGAAGATTTCGAAACAATGGGCGCCGAACCCAATGATACGGAGGATGCAATCAACTTGACGTTGGCAGTCAAGGGTGCTCAGGCCGCGGTGATCTTCGTCGGTCAGGTTCGTGGTGGATTTAAGTTGAGTTTTCGCAGTCAGTGCCAAATGGACTGCAATGAAATTGCTCAACAGTTCGGCGGCGGCGGTCACAAAGCTGCGGCAGGGGCCTTCGTTGAAGGCACGCTTAACGAAGTTCAGAATCGCGTGTTACCCGTTGTCCGGGAAGCGATGCACGCAGCGATTGAGCAGTGCTGAATGAGTGACTCGGACACGTCATGCTCTTGCAGCTCGAAATTTTTGGATCGTAACGGCAGGCAGGGGATGCGCCGGAGGCTGATTACTGATTCAGCAGGAATCCTGTGAGAGACCATCCGTCTTCGGTGGTTTCGGAGTAACCACCACCATTGGGGAGGTGCTTTTCGATCACGCTCAAAGGTGGCAGATCAATCGCATTTATCGGCTCACCTGAATCGGCATCTTCGTCCTCGAGGAAACGTCGATAAAATGAGGCGAGCACCGAGTCACTGTCTTTGAGTTTCCCTTCGCGGAGCAGATTGTACTTTGCACGAAGCGACAATTTGGTTCGCACAACCCCATCGATGGAAGGTGCTGTGCAGCCAAGGTCTTTCAGTGAACTGAAAATCGCCTTGACTTGCGGTTGCTCTGCTAAACCTTCACTAGCACCCATGCGAATTCGATTTACAGTTTCGACTAGCATGTCAGGGTCATTCGAGAACATCAGATAAGGGGCTTCCGATGCAGGGCCTTTGTCGATCACGGCAATTGCCCAATGATCGAGGAGAGGTGGTGTTTCTTCTATTTCTTCTTCGCCCAGGCCGATTCCCAAATCTCCGAACAGGTCTTCATCAAATTCGTCTTCTCCAACACCCCGTTGAACACGCCAGATTTCAACCCCCGGCACCACGTTCATGATGCTGGCGTCGGGTTCAACCTCCATCGCTTTACTAATCGCATTGCCAATTGCCTTGGCATCGGTCACTCGAATCGCAATCAGCATGCGTTCTGAATTCAGGTCGGCGGGAAGGGTGTTGTCGGTGATCAAAATCATTTGATCATCCAGATTTGGCAGGACGTTCTTGGCAATGTCGATTTGTGGACCATCTTCGTCATCGCGAATCCCTTCAATGATGTCCTGGAAAATGTCATCACCGAAGGCTTCGTTGAGCAATGTTTCGGATGCCCAGAAAACTTCTTCGAAACGAAGGTTAATGCGGCTGAAACTGGCAGCATCCGAGTGCACCCAAGCTGGGATTTCTGCTAGCGGACGATTTTCGAATTGAAGCATCCGAGCAGCCAGTTCGTATTTGCTAGGCTCTTTGGTAACGGGTGGCGCGAGAATGGAACCTCGATGTAGCAGCTGATATTTTTCACCGGCCAAAACCAGAATGCCTCCTGCTGCCTTGATTGCATCGAAGCCTTGATTTTCAAGTAGTTTGACAATGTCGACCTGATTGCCCCTATCAACGTCCAGCGACTCTCTCAGGATTCGAGCCATTTGAAATGGTCTGGCGAACCATTCGATAGCGATCGTGCCACCTCCAGATTTGACCGGTACCAAAACCGCTTGGCTCGATTTTTTGAGCACCGTTTGAAACTCTTTGAGCGTCACGACTGACTTGCCTTTTGGCTCGCCCGCGATCGTGTCCAAAAGGTCGGTAATAACCGAGTCACGATCAGCAGCCATCAGACGTGTGTCATCCAGAGTGATCGCGATCTGCTCAACCTTCAACTGACCTGGTTTGGGTTCAGTGTTATAAATTCGAACTGTTTGCCCCTGATGCTCGAGGTCCTCTCGGATCCAGCCTGCGGCACCAAGGTCCTTGTCAATCTTTTCCAAAGCGGCATTGGCTTCCTTTGCCCTGCCACGTACATCAGCGATCACACACAGTGCAAACGGTCGACGCTTGTCGTGGATATATGGCAACCAACTGACCACTAACTCGCCAGAAGCAATGGCGTAGATATCCTCGGGACGAATACCAACTTTGTTATCGAATGCTTCGAGGTAGGTTTTGGCTCGCGATTTCTGCGCCTCGATAAATGGCCGCATTGCTTCGTCTTCGAGTATCTTGCCGATCGAGGTTTTTTCCCAAGCCTCACAGAATCGCGGCAAGTTGGGAATCCGCACCAGACCAGCCACGGAATCAGGTAGCAATTCTATGGCGGACCTGTACTTCGTTGCCTCGCCGTCCTGAATCGCAAGGACTGGGCTTGGTACGAGCGATAAGCCGATCAAGAAGGCCGAAATGACACTAAACCGACTTTGTCCAGCAGAGCTGGCGATTCTGATGCGGGTAAATGAGCCAAAGAGATTGTACATTCAATATCCGACAAAATAGAAAAACACCGTGCGATCAAAAACAGCGGTGCAGGCTTCCCTAGTATGGTATCGAAATCGTTTTAGACCGAAATGCCGCCAATTGGCAATCCATCGTTGTGTTCATGACCCCGAAACGATGTCCCACCATAGGTTGCTCCGGTCCCCCGAAATGATGGCGAAACCCAAGTTGACCAGAGAGTCCTGTTAATGGTGCCTGTTTGGGTCACCCAAGGCCCTCTAGCTTTGTGTTAGAGACACCGCCGTTCATTCTATGTTTCGGCAGTTTTCCGGCTTCCATTGGCGATTCCGTTACTAAAAACGGGAGATTGTGCTGGAAATTACCTGTTTTGGGCGATTTTGACCGTTTCTGGGAGATCAATTTGACGCCGCCTACTAACTTCCACACCCGGAAATTACATTTTGGCTTCTTGGATCTGCCTTTTGCCACACTCATTTTAGGAGTCTTCTGTGTCAGGCGACCTTCCGAATATTCTCGCGTCCCGCTATGCCAGTACCGCCATGGTTGACATATGGTCACCAGCCAGCAAGGTCGTTCTGGAACGGGAGTTCTGGTTGGCTGTGCTGGAAGCTCAGAACGATTTGGGTGTGACTGTCGACAATGACGTTCTAGTTGCCTATCGAAAGGTGATGGGAACAGTTGACCTCGATTCCATTGATGCCCGTGAACGCGTGACTAAGCATGACGTCAAGGCGCGGATTGAAGAATTTAATGCTCTTGCTGGTTACGAGCATATTCACAAGGGGATGACCTCACGCGATTTGACCGAGAACGTTGAGCAACTGCAAATACGCTCTGCATTGACTTTGGTGCGGGACCGCAGCGTCGCAGCTTTGGGACTGATTGCAGAGCGGGCCGCCGAAACCGCTGAGTTGGCAATTGCTGGTCGAAGCCACAATGTGCCGGCTCAAGTGACCACCATAGGCAAGCGATTTGCCAGCGTTGCCGAAGAAATCCTCGTCGCTGTTCAGCGTCTGGAAGAACTCTTGGCTCGCTTGCCGCTTCGTGGCATCAAAGGACCGGTCGGAACGCAGCAGGACATGCTTGATCTGTTTCAAGGTGATTCATCCAAGCTTGAGTCACTTGATCAGCGTATCGCCAGCAATCTTGGGTTTGAACTCTGTTTTGAGTCCGTTGGGCAGGTGTATCCGCGGTCCCTTGATTTCGATGTGGTTTCAGCACTCACACAGCTCTCTTCTGGTCCAGCCAACTTCGCTCGCACGCTGCGTTTGATGGCGGGTGCAGAGCTTGCAACCGAGGGTTTCAAACCGGGCCAAGTGGGCTCATCAGCCATGCCGCACAAAATGAATGCGAGATCGGCCGAACGCATTGACGGGTTCAGTGTTATCCTGCGAGGTTATCTGAGCATGGTCGGTGGTCTATTGGGAGACCAATGGAACGAAGGTGATGTGAGTTGCAGCGTTGTTCGACGCGTTGCAATTCCGGATGCGTTCCTTGCGATCGATGGTCAGTTGGAGACATTCTTGACAGTCTTGGTCGATTTTGGGGTTTATCCTGCAGTGATCGATCGTGAGTTGCGCAGATACCTGCCATTCCTCGCGACCACAAAAATTTTGATTGCGGCAGTGAAGGCGGGTGTCGGTCGCGAGACTGCTCATGAGGCCATCAAGCAGCACGCAGTTGCCGCGGCTTTGGCAATGCGTGAGTCTGGCGCAGATGACAATGATTTAATTGAGCGTTTGTCGGGCGATGAGCGGATTCCAATGGATTTCAGTCAACTACAGGACGCCATCGGTCATCCAAGCCAATTCATCGGCAATGCCCCGGCCCAGATTCGGAATGTTATCGAGAAGATAGCCACGCTTACCAATCGCTATCCGGAAGCTGCTGCCTATCGCCCGGGTGCAATTCTGTAGCAGCGTTGTTGTGGCCATGTCGTGCGGCAGGTTGGTCTCACTGATTTGGCTTGCAGTGCAACAATCGCCGAGCCTTGCACTTAGCCGACTTTTCTACTTGTGGTCCTGTGGTTCGTGAGTTTCGAATGTTGTCCTTCGACTTTGTCGGATCTGTTCCATCGTCCGACATGCCCGTTCATAGAGCAGTTTCTGAGTTCGTACTGGTTGATCACCGGGTTTGTTGCGGCAATACGAACCATCAGGCTGCATTTCCCACGAGTTACTGTTGTCCTGAAAATAGACGAGCAGTGTACTCATCAGTTTTTTGCGGCAACTGGGGTCATCTACCGGAACCATTAGCTCGATTCGGCGATCCAGGTTGCGCGGCATCCAGTCTGCACTGCTGATAAAGAGTTCCGAGTCACCCCCGTGGCGAAAATGCACGATTCGGGCATGTTCCAGAAAACGGTCGACGATGGAAACAACACGGATCGTTTCACTTAGCCCTGGGACACCTGGTCGCAGGCAGCAGACACCACGTACGTTCAGCAGAATATTGACGCCCGCCTGACTTGCACGGTACAGAGCGTCGATGACCTCTGTGTCAACTAACGCATTGATTTTGACGCAAATTTCAGCTTTTTGTCCTTCGATGCAGCGTTGTGTTTCGGCGTTGATGAGGTCGACGATTCTTTTTCGCAGCGTGGTAGGGGCGCTATCCAAATGTCGAAGTTGCTGAGGTTGACTGGCACCCGTCACTGCATTGAAGAATGCGGTCGCGTCGGATCCCAATTCTTCGTTACAGGTCAACAGCGAGACGTCTCCATAAATCGTTGCCGTCACCTCGTTGTAATTCCCAGTGCCAAAGTGCATGTAGCGCACAATCCCCTGTGGTTCACGCCGAACAATGATGCAAACTTTAGCATGGGTTTTCAGGCCACGAATGCCGTAGATGACTTGAACACCCGCCTGTTCCATTTCTCGTGCCCACTCAATGTTGCGAGCCTCATCAAACCTCGCCTTCAATTCCACGATGACCGAGACGTACTTGCCATGCTTGGCTGCCCGTTTCAGTGCGGCCACGATTGGGCTGTTACGACTTGTTCGATAAAGTACCTGCTTGATCGCCAGCACATCCGGGTCGACGGTCGCCTCTTCGATTAATCGGACCACCGGATCAAAGCTCTCGTAAGGATGCAACAGCAGTACATCGCCACTGCTGATAGCCGTGAACATTTTCTCTGATGGATCGATGCTGGAAACACTTTGTGCAGGCCATGCCTCGTCGCGAAGCGAATCAAAGCCTTCGAGACCATGCAATTTGAACAGGTAGGTCAGATCGAGCGGTCCTGCTATTGGATACAGATCCTGACTCCGCAATTGCATTTTTTCGGACAGGAACCCGAGCGTCGCGTCACTGGCATCGTGACTGTACTCAAGGCGGATGACTCGCGATTGTCGTCGACTTTCAAGCACTTCTTCCATGCCAATCATCAAATCGGCGGCAGCATCTTCCTGCAATTCGATGTCCGCGTTTCTCGTGATGCGGAAAGCAACGCACTCAACAACTTCGCGACCCGGAAAGAATTCGTCGATGTAGTGAGTAATCAGGTATTCCAACAGCACATAGGAATGCCCCCGCTCGGATGGCATCGGAACGCAACGCGGCACGGTTCGACCGAGTGGTATTACAGCAAAATCCCAGGGATTGGCCTCAGCGTCATCGCCTGTCTGATTCTGGGCTTTAAGGCGGATGCAGAGATGCACTCCCAGACCCTGCAAAAGGGGGAATGGCCGTTCTTCAGAAATCGCTTGAGGAGATAGAACGGCAAGCACATCACTTTGGAATCGACGCTCGGCGGTATCCAGGCAACGATCGCTGCAATTCTGCAAATCAATGCGATGGATGTCGAAATCCGCCAACAATGGTTCCATCGCCTCGGAAAAAATACTGTATTGGCGACATGTTAAAGCCTCGCATCGGTGTGATACCGAAAGCAACTGTTCGCCCACCGTTAGTCCTGATGCGTCCCGCACCATCGCATTCCGCTGGTACTGCATTTGCAGGCTGCCGACGCGCACCATCATGAATTCATCGAGATTCGAACTTGTGATGGCAAGGAATTTTGCCCTCTCAAGCAGCGGCAGAGAGGTATCGGCGGCCTGATCAAGGACGCGCTCATTGAACTCCAGCCAACTGAGTTCCCGATTGATGAACCGGTTGGGTGGCAGTTCTTCGCCTTCACGGGGCGATTTTTTTTTGGTTGAAGCTTGCTTGGAATTCACCGGGCAATCCGTTCGGGGACGAGAGGGGCTCAAAAGAACGTCGTGCGTCAATTATGATGGGTTGCTACAACGAACCGGTCTATGGTTCACAGGAGCGGGGTGATTGACACAGAATACTCCACTAGGTGTATTGCCGTTAAGCTCCTGTTGTTGCACGAAATTTGTTTCTGAAAGTTTTTCATGGTCTTCATGCGGTTTTTATTCTGTTTCACTCTTCTTGTTGGGAGTCCCCTGCTTCCGCTTTCAGTCGTGATTGCTTGGGCCGATCAAAAATTAGATCAAAGAGTTGGCCCCACGCCAGAATCAGGCCCCACCAAGGGTACCCACGCAAAATTCAACGTGGATTTTCGGATCGCCATTACAGCACCCGCCAAGACACGCCGACTGCGGGTTTGGTTGCCGTTGCCTCCTTCGACAGACAGTCAGATCATCAGCAATAGGAGCCTTCGGACGTTCCCACGCGAGAGAACCCCCGAAATCGCTGTCGAACCGGTATTCGGGAATACATTCGCCTATTTTGAATTTGATTCACCTGATGGTGCATTGGAGATTCAGCACACTTTCACGGCGGAAATTGCCCAACTTTCCTGGGGCGTGGACTACTCCATCGTTAACAATGTCGCGAAGTGGCCCAACCAGTTTGATATCTACAAAAAACCTGACGCTCGCTCTGCCACCGCCAAGGATTACCAGGCGATTGTTGAACAGATTCAGGCTGTGTCGGTTAAAAAATCCAAGCAGCTGATGAGGGCGATTGAATGGGTCGATCAGCATCTAACGTATGACTCGGTGAACGCATCTTTGAGCGCAGATCCGGCCCACGCGTTAACGTATCGACGAGGTCATTGCAGCGATTACCACGGGCTGTGTGGGGCGTTTGCACGTGAAATTGGTTATCCAGCTCGTGTGCTTTATGGACTGCAAATGTTCGACAAGGGATCGCCATCACACTGTAAGCTCGAGGTCTACATGCCGCCTTATGGATGGGTCACTTATGATTTGAGCGAGACGCAAAAACTTGCTGTCAAATTCAATAATGACAAATCGTTAGTTCCATCCCGGCGGAACGAGCTTACTGACTGGGTCCGGCAGCGAACCCTAAAGGGTTTCCGAGAGAACACGTGGCTATTGGTCACACGCGGGGAGAATTTCCCGCTTGTGCCTGCGGCCTCGAATCCGGTTTCGATCGTGCGAACGATTTATGCCGAAGCCGACGGTGTACCTCTGCTGGAATCTGACCCGGTAAGCAAGACGCTCTCATGGATGACCATGCAACGCGTTGATGAAATTGGTATTCACAGCCGCAGATTTTCTGAAGTGACACTGCCAGAACTATCCGAGTGACGGTCGGACTTGATCGTTCGCTGTTACAGCATCGAGCTGAAGATTCGAGTCTGGCACGTTCGCATGTTGCTGTTCTGCCTGATCCATTCAGTTCTGCTTGGTCACTTGTTCTTGAGGTTGCTGGGCGGATTTTTGTCCGCTTTAGTGTCCGAGGCGGCTTTGCTGTCAGCATTCGGGGCAGGTATCTCATCTGCGGTGCCTGTAAGTATTCGCAATGCCCTTGGGTAGAAATCTTGGCCATAGCTCATTTCACCTCCCTGGTGACCGACTGCTCCAACCATGCCAGCACAGACAATCAAGCCGATTTGCCAGACCTTGGTTAGCTTCTGGTTGCCTTTCCAGACCGAAATCAAGGCAATGATTGCGAAAATGACTGACGTGATGGTCACGACAACAGCACTCCAGCGGTGTGCGTCAACTTCACGTCCCCATTCAAAGATGTTCCAGTCGCTTCCGTAGCCCTGCTCTGGTGCTAAAGCCCACCCCATCAGAGTGGCGGCCACGGAAGAGACAGCACCAAGCAACAGGCAGGCTAACGGGATTTGTTTTGCAAGCTCAGGCCATTTCCAGCCGAGAATGACAAATCCAGCACCAAGGGTGAATAGCGCGATTGGGAAATGGACCGTTGCAGGGTGTAGAAAACCTTGTGCAAACCAGAGACGCGCGGGGAACGAGAGTGGCTCGCGCGGCGGGGTGGTGGTGGTTTCTGGTGCCTCGACTGATCCTGATACGTTTGCATTTTCGGGCCAATCCGCTCCTTGGTTGATCCAGACACGGATCATTGCCAAATCGCTGACAGACAAAGGTCCGCCGTGTGATTTGGGTGGCATCAGAAAATCCTCATCATCCGTGGTCAGGTGATCAACGTAAAGCAAGCTTTCATCAGCATCGCCTAGTTCGACATAGTCCAGCAACGTTTCGCTAACGTCGACACGAAAGTCGTTTTTGGCATCATCAGGTCCATGACACTCCAAACAGTGCTTCCGAAGGATAGGAGCAATGTCACGTTGGAATTGAACGAGTTGGTCTTCCGAGCCAAGCCTGCTGATTGCGGCCTGCACCTCATCGTCTTGCGGAGCGGCTGCGCAGCGAGCATTGGGAATGACGATAAAAGTAGATATCATCATGATCACTAACAGAGTTGACTTGGCAGCGAACCAGCGCATGTCGAGAATGCTTTCGTTGGTGGGGACAAAATGGGGTGGGATCGGGAAGCTTGGCATCATGTAAAACGTTGCTACAACCACAAAGTACTCGGATGGGCCAATCGAGTGGATGAGTACCCAGCCGCGCGGACGCCGAGGTTTGCTGAATTTTGAGCCTCATGAACGGCTTGCTATTGTTGTCTCCGGAGCCGTTTGATTCTAGTGCTGTCGTCCAGTGTTTGGATGCTTCGAAACCCTGTTTATGCAGCCGGCAGGAGTTCTTACTTCTTGGCGACGATGCCAGTGAATGCTTTACCAAGGCCCAAAACGTTGATTTCTTGTTTGACGTCCGCTGTTGATGGTTTCTCTAGAGTTTCGGCAACTTCGTCTGCGACCAATTGGGCGAACATTTTCCGGGCTTCCGGTAGAGTTCTCTGTACATTTGCCTCGTCAGTTTGCAGGCCGGTTTCCGTGGCGATTTGAATCACAAGCATGGCAGGAGTCGCCTGCGGGTTCGCTGTACCGCAATGCAGAACAGAATAAAGCGGCCTATTTGGAGTAGCATGTTCAATACGCTCCAACGCTCGCCACGCCCTTTCCAGAAGTCCCTCACGCCAAAAACAGACCCATTGCTTTGAGTCGGTTGTGAGTTGATCGAAATCGATGTCCGGGCGATCGCTTGCAGGCATTTCGTTGAGACGACTGCGAGCAGCCGAACGGATGCTGCGGAGCAGGAAATCACGAAGGCGATGATGTTTCTGATCCTCGAAACCCACGCTGACCAAGTGGGCGATAATCATTTTCAGACCTTCATCAGCTTGCTCGGTTGAGCCCAGGATAGCGGCAAGTTGTCTGCGTGTCGGAGGCAAGTAGCGGAGGACAAATCCGGCAGCACTGCCGGCTTGGGTCCAAGCCTGGGATGTACGAACCAGATTGACTGCGATGATCGGTTGTGGCGTTGAAGGTGATGCATTTTGCATCGCTAAAGTTTAACCATTCTATCGTTCAGGTTGAACAATCGATTCGTATTTCCTGGCGGCATTCCGTCGCAGATGTGGATTCGCTCTGCGTGGGGTGAAATTTCAATTTTTGGTTTTCGCCTTTTCTACTGCTTCTGATTCGTCCGCTATACTCGGCTTGGTCTGCTTATACCGAATGGCCAGCGCAGGGGCCTCGTCTGGTTTGCCCTCCTTGGACTTGAATCGCGATGGTCGGTTGGAGGGCGTTTCGCGTATGAACACCAGTGTGATTAAGTCTGTTGTTGCATTGCTAATAAAATCATCCAGCTCTCGACTGACAAAGCGGATGCGATCTTGCGAGTACTTCAGCCCATCTTTGGTATTGTCAAATGAGCAACGACCGAGGTACTTCTGCCCCCCGATGCCGCCGCGGCATGGAGAAGTATCCCAATTCAAATGACCCTCGCCGGTCTCGCTCCATTCTGGTTCGAGGCCCTGAGTAATCCCGTAGACGTCAAACACGCTGTTCGCCTCATGGCCACCCTGTGCAACTGTCAGCAGTACCGACGCACGATCGAGTTCATGCGTATTGGAAGAAAATCTTGAGAGATCAAACCGCAAATAGATGTGTTGCGATTGTACCTGGGAGCCACGCGATCCCTGCACCATCTTGCTGCTGCCGAAATCTTTGCCGCTGCTTTTTTGGACGTAAGTGTCTGCCCCTTCACCTTGAAAGGTTCTGACCACCTGGAATCCAAGCAGATCAGCCTTTGAAAGATCCTCTTGAACCCTCAGCCTGTCTGTGATCGAGGCAATGACATAACCGTCAGGGGTCTGCAACTGAAATTCAACCTGGTACTGCTCTGGTGGCAAATTACCGGTCAGGAATTGAATTTCGAATTCTCGAGAACTACCCCGTTGAGGGATTTGGGA
This sequence comes from Rubripirellula sp., assembly GCA_028823035.1. Taxonomy (GTDB): domain Bacteria; phylum Planctomycetota; class Planctomycetia; order Pirellulales; family Pirellulaceae; genus Rubripirellula. The sequence continues at coordinate 1,583 of JAPKCI010000058.1, read as the reverse complement.
TAGCGGGATTTTCTGCGGGAATGTCGGACGTTCAACACGTGAGACTCCCGACTGCTTGAGCAGCGTGACCAATTGAGCGACGATTTTGGTGTTCGAATTGGTGTGCCGTGGATCGGTCTTTGAGTCGCGGGCATCATTGGTGACCCGCAGTTTGTAACGGGCTGCTTGACCACTCATGACGTCGCGACTGCCAGCGCCCCCACTCATGAGGCTCAGGGCGCTGAGAGACGCCGCAGTGACTCGGTGCGGTGGAGGCGGTGAGGTGCTTTGGTTCCTATCTGACGGCGGCCGACTTTTTCGGTCGATTTGCGTGAACCACCAGATCGCGACCATCACACCTATCAACGAGGTAACTGTCAGGATTATCCGTGGCCAACGGTGGCTCCGGTTTTGCGCGTCCTCGTCAACGAGGTGCGGCTCGGAAGGTACTGTGGACTTTGTGACCTTGGGCTCCATCACAATCTGGATGGTGTTCTTGCCTTGGGTTTGGCATTGCTTCGAGATGGCGTCGAGGCGACTGGCAATTTCGCGAGCTGTTGCGGGACGATCCTTGGGTTCTTTTAACAGCAACTGGGCAATCAGATCGGAAAGCGCTTCTGGAATATCTGGGGTCAATTCAGCCAGTGAAGGAGGCGTGTAGCAGATGATGGCAATCAACTGTCCCGAAATCGAATCTGATGCAAGCGGCAATTGTCCACTGCACATCATGAACAGGACTGCACCCAGACTGTAAAGATCAGTGCGGTCATCGAGGGCTTCATTCCTCGCTTGCTCAGGTGACAGGAACCCAGGGCTGCCTACCAGAGTTCCACGAGAGACAAACGGATCAAAACTGTTGCCAGCGATTGCAAGCCCAAAGTCCAGAATCTTCGCGCGACCCGATGAGTTTTGAATCCAGATGTTTGCAGGCTTGATGTCACGGTGGATGATCCCACACTCGTGGGCAGCTGCCAGTCCCAGAGCTACCTCCTTGCCGAGCCGCAAAATTTCAGCTGTGTCGAATTTTTTCTCCGTTCGAAAGGCATCCTTGAGTGATTGCCCTTCGAGGAGTTCCATCGCCATGAAGGGAACCCCACCCTCGACACCGACTTCGAAGATGGTTGCCACGTTATCGTGCTGAACGGCCGCCATGGACCGTGCTTCTTCAATGAATCGCTTTCGGCTGGTGGGAGTTGCTGCCAGTTTCGGCTTCATAAGTTTCAGAGCAACAATCCGCTGCAGACGCATATCCTGAGCACGAAATACTTGTCCCATTCCCCCTTTGCCGATCAGGCCTAGTACCCGATAGGGACCCAGACGCCCAATCTCACCATCCCGTTGGGGTGGTTCGAGTAAGTCGTATTTCTGGTTCTCGGCATTCATGGCTATTCGCAGAAAGCTCCAAAGGCTTGTCTCTGGCTAAAGTTGACCTGGTTTACTTGGTTCTAGTGCAGGTTTTTATTTTTGCGGGAGAACGATAGGCCAAAAGAGACCGGTGGGGCTTGTCAAACTATCACCTTCGCGATCATCCTTACTATCCGACACTGTCAATTTCAGTACCCTGCCCTGCCTCGTTTGAGTCGACTCACGTGAATCGTACCACC
>JAPKCI010000278.1 GCA_028823035.1 Rubripirellula sp. | reverse complement strand
GAGCGTTCTTGGTCTTTGTCCAACTATTCGAAGCTGTCTTGCCAACCTCGTCAAACAAACCATCTTTCTTCTTTTTAACTTCTGTCTGCTCCGCTTTATCGGGAAGCACACTCTTGAAATTCGGCATTTTGAACTTCGGCATTTTCCAATTGAACGGGTTCATTGCATTAGCCACTTGACCCAACCCTGAAGATTCTTCAACCGTGTCAGCGTTGAGCTTGGCCAAATCAGTAAACATCACCATCGAGAGTGAGGCGATCACAATCGCAACGTACTTTGCTGGCGTGTTCATCAATCGATTCTCCTTAATGTCATCCTGGCCCGAGCCATTTCAATCGTTGTTGGCCGGACTCTAAAATTGCCGTTGTGTGTGGCTATCGCACTTTCGGACCAGTCTTCGCAAGATCATTTTGCATCAAAAAGGCCGACCACTCACCTTCATGCCGTGAAACGCCTTCATGCCGTGAAACACCTTCATGCCGTGAACACAGTCGTGAACACAGTCCAGCTCCTTGCACATGGCATAGCCGATTGTTCTTTGCAAATCTCCTGATCTCACTTTTCTGCATGGGTTGATCAGTCTTCCTTCCGTTTTCAGACTGATTCATAATCGGATAAATTTGGCGCGCAACTTCTTGATGTTGCCATTCACTGTCTCAATGCGTGAGTTCACGTTACAGTAGGGAAATGAATTTCTGTCCAGGACAAATAACTTCTTTACGACGTTACCCGTGGCTACAAAGCGTGGTCTTTGTGATTTGCTGCCATACGTCAATGCTGGCTCAAGAGCCTCAGGCTCCCATTCCAATCCCGCTCGATGAAGCGACCTCAGCTTTCATGGACGCGGTAGAGGCCCACATGGACTACGTAACCGAACACTCATACGATCAAGTGGGCGTGCGTACGACTCCCATGTGGCTATCAACCATTGATATCCGTACCAATGGTCTTCCTGACCCGCTGCTACCACAAACTCTGCGTTGGGCCAACAAACTTACATCTGCCGGAGGCGCCAATCTTTATTGGGATCAGCCGACCATTCTGGTTGCATTTGAGTTGTCCAAACGTACCGGGTGTAAATGCTACAGCGATGCGGCATCAGCCTATATCACCGCCTATTTCGACGATTGCCTGTCCGCAACGGATCTCAGATCAGTGCTCGATCCTCGTCTGTACTATGACGTCACTCGCGATCAACTCGTCGACACAACGACCGAGCAGGACATCTGCCAACCCTATACACCTGCCTGGGAAACATCATGGACGATTGATGCAAAGTCCACCGAACAACAAATCCGAGCATTCATCCAAGCCAGTTCCCACTGCGAGCCCCAAACCAGCTCTGTTCCCGCAGCAGAATCAGATCAAGTTGATCCAGACAGACTCACCGCCAACGCCCGACCTAACCTGCCGCTGGAGTCAGAGATCGCCTTAATCGAATCACTGTGCTGGCTATCGACCCGCGGCGTAAACGATCGCAACAAGTTGACTGACCAGGCCTTGGCGTTGGCCCGTCGTCGCATGGATCAACAGAATCGCAAAACTGGATTGATCCCAACGCAACCCAATGCCAACTTGGATAAGAACGATTTTTCCACCACTCAAATTGGTTCTTGGTCAGCGACTTTACTAAGGGCAGCAGACCAGACGGGAATCCGCGAATTCCAACAAATTGCCGCTGATGCATTGATCGCGTGGCTAAAGTCTGGTTTTGATCATGAGCAGAACAAGTACTACCAACAGCTTAACGTTCAAACAGGCCAACCGGCACAAGAACAAGAGCCGAAACAGACCGCCACTCGGTCTCCACAACCACCTCGACAGCATGTTGAAATTTTTGACTTGCAGACTCGCCCGACATACAACGCTCCCATGTCGATGGCTGAAGCCTGTCTTTCCCTGTACGAAAAAACGAACGATCCCGCCAGCAACCGAGCCGTGCAACGTTGGGTCCGACAGGTTCGACAATCGCTGCCTGCCAATGCTGGGCGTGGTGCCTATGCAGAGGATTATGGCCGCGTGATCCATTTTCTCGTTCGTGCCAGTGAGATCATGAAACGCCCCGCCTATCGGAAACTCGCTCAGCAAGTGGCATTCGAAGCCATGGATCAACTTTATGTACCGCGGATGGGCATGTTCCGTAGTCACCCCAATGAGGATCGTTGCGATGCGGCGGATGGACCTGGCTTTCTGTTGCTGGCACTTATGTATATGGAAGGCAGTGACCCAACCGTAAACAGCGCGTTTCAGTTCTAGTCTACCCAACTCCCGGAAGGAAGCCGTTCGAAGACTCACTTTCCAGCGACACGAGGTGCACAAAGCATGTGGTTCAACAACTTGATGGGATTCGCAGAGCAGTCACCGGATCAGGTCCGCAGGAACCTGACACTCGATGGCACCCAATTAACTTCTCTGGTGAATGGAAAGTCATACGAATGCGGCGTGTTGCAAATCCCCAAGCTCGAGGAACTGAGGCAAACTGTTCCACAGCAAACGGGAAACCACACCCGCCGCATCAAGTTCTCGGAAACAATCGGCAACGTTCAAGACCTTCACTTTACACCAGAAAACAGGAACGCCCTGTTTCAGGTTGCCTCACAGTTCAACCTGTTGGAAATGGCGTCACCCAATGCAATCCCCGAGGATGGTGTTGGCATCTACGAACATGACCACACGCAAGGACCCGCCTGTGCCATCGCGGCTGGGGCCGGGACGGTCTTTCGAAACTACCTGGTGCCCATGGGAAACCAAACCGGGCAAACTGCAGACAAACAGGTTGATTGTCTTGCTGACGTTGGACATGCTTTGGGCAATGAAAACCAGCAATTGTGGAGTCTGACTAATGGCTATGCGTTTGCCACTCGGGAAGGGCTGAATGAGATTTCCAATCGCCTTGCCCGCATGGACGAGCGTGAGATTGATTTGATTCGCTCGCAATTACGAGTTGGAATCATGTGGAACACTGAAGTCACCCTTGGCGATTCCCAAAATCGCGTATCCCAAATTTACTGTTCGGCTGCCCCTGTCTCGTATTCCAACGAACCGGAATCAGCATGGGAACCCTTTGCCCGACTCATTCTTGAAGCAACTTACGAAGCGACATTTTGTGCGGCAGTACTGAATCGAACTCGCCACGATTCAAACGTCCTGTTTCTGACACTGATTGGCGGGGGCGTGTTTGGGAACCAAAAAGACTGGATCACAAGTGCAATACAACGTGCAATGCATCTGTATCGCAACCACGAACTGGATGTTCGCATGGTCAGCTACAACGGCCCAAATCCAGATCTCAAACCACTCTTCAGCGATTTCTAACCGCATCATGGCTGTTCAGTGAAAGACTTCGATCACGCCCACAACGAAGGTGTGTCCCGCCCCCTTTCACAACCCCACTCGTACGACCCAGCCAAAAGCACACAGACGCGTAATTACAGCGTGTCCTCCGAAGGCTTCTGATCCGACAGATCCTCGGTGCGTTTTGCTGAAGCGGCCAGACATTCCTGTTGCCGTCCCAACCACAAGGAAACGAAAACCCAAACCGCAGCAACTGGCAACAAACAGAGATTGAGCGTTCGCAATCCGAACCCGTCCATACCCCCAAAAACCTGAGCTGAAACGGTATCGCTGCCACGCAACACAACGGTATCAATGAAGCTTTTCGATTTGTACTTATCTTCTCGGCGTACAACCGTGAACAGGATCTCGCGAGCCGGAACGGTTATCCCGTAACCAGTGGCACGACCGATGACTACCGCCACAACCAGCACATGCAGGCTTGAACTAAACGCAAGTGCTGAAAAACTGAACAAATAGATAACTGGAAGAATCATCAATGCAACTGCGACACCAAAACGCCGCAACAAGAAACTGGACAGAAGGACCTGGGCCGCCAATGTCAGTACCTGCGTCGCCAGGTCCATGTAGGCGAATAACTGCGTGCGATCTGATTCATCTGGCAAGGCAGCCTTCACGATTTCAGCCTGTTCAAAGTACATCTGGGTCCCACAGAACTGCACAAAAAAGATAAACAGACAGATCAACTGCAGGTAGGGCGAACGCAAAATGTGGGTAATTGCGTTCCACAATCCGCTGTTTGAGGGCCTGGCAGCTTCTGTTGGTTGCAAATCATCTGAAGACGCGTCAGCGTCTTTGAATGCCACCGTCTGCCGCTCGAGTTCCCAAGCACATAGGAGCCCTGCTTCGATGACGAGAACTGGCAGCAGCAGCAACCCCTCGGTAGACAGGTATTTGGCGAACTGACTTGTAAACAGAGAACCGGCAACTGCCCCCGCAGTCCCGCCAGCAGCGATCAGACCGAACAGTCTCTTTGCCTGCTGACTCGAAAACAAATCAGTCAGGACACTCCAAAAAACTGTGGTCGCAAAGACACCAAAGAAACTGATCCAGACAAACAGGACCCAGGCTGCCCAAGCTTGAACGATCTGCGACTCGCTTTTGAGCACCAACCAAAAACCGACGAGACAAAGCGCAAAAGAATGATAAACCACCCGAACCAGCCAACGTCTGGGCAGCCAATTGACCAACGCACCATAGGCGGGAACAGCGGCAAGCATTGTCAGGAACGAAGCAAGAAACAATCGCTGCAAATCAGCCACTCCCACCAGACTGCCCAGCATCTCGCGAACTGGTCGTATGATGAAGTAACCAAGTAACAGGAAAAACAGCCAGGTAGTAGCCATGCAGACACTGGCGCCTTCCCCTGGCAGAATCCGGGATTTCCAACCGGTTTTGGGTGGAAATTCATCCATCCGATCTTCTTTCAATGGTCGCCCTTTTTTCAACCCTCACCAGCAACGCAAGATTACCACCACTGGAAGATATCACTCCGGAATCATCGTGACACCAGTCGGAGGCTTCAACGCCCGAACAAACCAGGAAATCTGCGCACCGGACTGTTGTCGTAGCAGAGCGTCAAATAAAGCGTTGGCAGCATCACGCCTCAACTGTGCATGATCTGTCAAATCAGCAAACTCCAAATCGCCGGGTTCCATCTGATGAACATAAATCAGATGAACGCCCAAGGGACTTTGGATAGCAGCACTGACCGAACCAGGCTTGAGTTTACGGATGGCAGTCATCAGACTGCCTGGCAAATCACCATCCTTCTGGACCCATCCAACCTTGCCGCCATCGGACGCCGAGGCCGACTCGCTCTGTTCCACCGCCGCATCGAAGAACGCTTGTTCCGGGGACTCGCTGACGCGAATCTGGCCAGCCAACTTATTGACGTTGGCAAGGGCCGCGACCAGTGAAACCGCATCACTTTTGTCAACTTTGACAAATATCTGAGAGACTTCCCAGCGTCCCCCCGCATATTGATCACGATGTTGGTCGAAGAAGCGTTTCAGGTTGGCATCATTCAATCGGCTCTTCAAGTATTGCCCCCATGCCAGCCGCCAACGCAAGTCTGCAATCAAGGAATTCTCGTCGGCCATACGGTCACGTGCCGCTTTTCCAAGACTGCTACCGCGGCGTCGCAAATCCGTTGCGAGAGACTCAACCTGACGGCTCAGCATTGCTTTAAGCGTCACTCCGCCCTTGGCCTCCAACGACTTCATTGCCAGATGACGGCGAACCAACAACGCGGCCGTTGCCCGTTGAACGTCAATTTCGACTCGATCCAGATCCCTCACATTCAAGCGTTCGGTGAGGACCAAATTTAATTCACCAAAAAAAACCGGATCACCGTCAATCGAGGCAATGGGGTCACCCGGTTCCAAATCATCGCCTGCCGCCATGATCGAACTGGCTGGCAACAGACAGATTACGAAACGCAGCAGCAGTGGCAGGGTTTTATTGTTCACGGCAGTGGAATGTCCTGAATCACAAACGGTACTTCATTGGGAATCACTGACGTGGGTGACTGATACACCAAAGTTGAATCGTTCGCTGCATCCCCAAGATCAAAAAGATACCCGATTCCAACCCCCGATTCCGTCTGGCGGTAGACTTCGAAGCCGAGATGCTGAGCCTTGGAACCATCCTTGCGGCGAATGAACACCTGATTCTCAAAGATCCAGTAGCGATGGCTTTCCAGCGAACGTCCCGCCTGATCCAGTTCCACCGCTACACGCACCTCATGCAATGGTCCATTGCGACGCACTTCCTCCAACTGCACCGTCATGGCATCAATTTTCTTTTTTCCGTTCGGCTCTGCCAATGAGATTTCGAACATCTTTTTCTCACCCGGCAACAGAGCCTTAAGTTCACCGGACAAGGATTCGATTCTGGACGGTTGCCCCGCGGGCAGCTTCATCGGCAAGTATAGTTCAGTGAAAGCAATTTCGCTGTTGGTTGCCACATCAATGGTCTCACCCGAGTCTTGGGGTTTCAGAACAGCACCGTCGTCCAGTTTTCCTGACAATTGCGCCACGGGGATGGTCAGACCGATCGGTGTCAAACTCGGTGCCCAGCTGATTTCGATGCCGATGTTCAATCCACTCAGATCAGCCTGGCGAAGATTCCGACGTGAAGAAACGGAGGTCGCCTCAATTCGATAGACGCCGACATAAGCAGCCGAGTCTACGCGTGAAGGTCGCTCAGCCGCCCGTGGATCCAATCGCAGAGTCTCACTGTCACCGCCATAAAAATTGACGTCGAGTTTTGCCTGATCCAACACGAGATCAACTGCATGCCAGAACGACAGGGGAGTTACCACAGGGTTCACTGGAGTAGCGACATCCGCATTGTGCTCGAACTCGACGCCACTGCCACGGCTGATCGCTTCCAATGCTTCACCAAGATTCGAAACCTTATCAAGTCGAATCTGAATCGACTTCGTCTCGATTTCATCCTTTGTGCGACTGGCAACCAACGCCTTCTTGACACGCTCGAGCCGTTCCGCCACCTCAAGGGAAATCCCAACGCGGTTCTCGGGCAGATGATCGAGTGCCTTCGGACCTGCCTCAATCAGGGACCGTTCTGCCTCCTTGCGGACACGGAGCGTCGGCGAATCGAGTTCGTCCACCCACTCGAGGACATCCGACCTGAAAGCTCGCCGGGCCGCCTCTGTCTCAGCGTCCGAATTCTCAGCGTCCGAATTCTCAGCGTCCGAATTCCCAGCGTCCGAATTCTCAGCGGCTGATTGAGCCGCCGGCCCCTCCGCTCCACCATTGGGTGCATCTTGGGCCATCACGTTTGGCACGAGGATCAAAACAACGACGCCAATCCACAACAGATCAGCCACAAAACAACGACGATTCCAATTAGTGGCCGCCGTCACGGTCCTCATGAACCAAACAACTCGCATGGGCCTGCATCCAGGAAGAGAGGGAAATTGCTGGGTCTCGGCATCCTACCCCAGTGTTCAGAATTCTAACCTAGCCTTCGGGTAACCGTCGAAGCAAAGTTAATTTTCTGCAACTGATTCCCATGCAATTGAATATCACTGCCACCTGCACATACGCAACTGCCCTGCTGATCGCATTTTCAGCATATTCCAGTCAGGCCCAAACCACCGGGATGGTCGAATTCTCTGCCGACGGAAATGTCCAACGAGGCTATTTGCTAGTCGACCTGGCTCATGAATTGGTCATTCTGGGGCGTGATGGTTGGATGCACTCGCTTGACCCTCGATCCTCGGACACGAAACTGAAGCGGCTCGATGGTCAATTCAAAGCGGCAACTACGGCTGAGATCCGGAACAATCTACAGGCAGAATTTGGACCGGAATATGAAGTCCTTTCCACCACCAACTTTCTGGTCGTTCAACCACGAGGACGCGGAGACCGCTGGCCTCGTCTCTTTGAGCAGTCACATCGATCCTTCATCGCCTATCTAAACAAGCGTGGAGTCAACATTCGCAAAGGCCGCTTTCCCATGGTGGCTGTTGTGTTTCCAGACGAGTCTGCCATGCGAAACGAATTCAAGCGTCTGGACATCGAGGTCGGTCGCGTCGCTGGGTTGTACTCAGGCACCAGCAATCGCGTGATGACCCACGACAGTGGTCGTGCGTCATCGATCATGTCGACTGTGCGTCACGAGGCAGCACACCAGTCAGCATTCAATTCGGGAGCCCACAGTCGCGTCAACGACACTCCCCGCTGGATCACCGAGGGCCTCGGCCAAACATTCGAACCGGCTGCGATGACGGACCCACGAGGAGCTTCGCAGCTACCGGATCGTGTGAATCGCGATAGTCTCAACTATCTGAGGCGGGAAGTCACGGGTGATGACACAGGACAATTCCTG
>JAPKCI010000277.1 GCA_028823035.1 Rubripirellula sp. | reverse complement strand
ACCGCAACAAGCTACCGAAACATCAAGCCAGAATATCCGTCGCGACGTGGCCGGCGACATCGGTCAGCCGAAAGTCCCGCCCGGCATAACGATATGTCAGACGCTCGTGGTCCAAACCCATCAGGTGCAGAATGGTTGCGTGCAAATCATGCACGTGCATTTTATTTTCGGCTGCATAATAGCCATAGTCGTCGGTCGCTCCATAAGCGTAACCGCCTTTCACGCCACCTCCAGCCATCCACATGGTGAATCCATGGGGATTATGGTCACGACCATTGTTTCCCTGGGCCGTGGGAGTTCTGCCAAATTCACCTCCCCACAAGACGAGCGTGTCCTCCAGCAAGCCTCTGCTTTTCAAGTCCTGCAAAAGCCCGGCAATCGGCTTATCCACTTCTGCCGCATTCTTGGTATGCCCAAGATAGAGGTTACTGTGCTGGTCCCATTGGACTTCACTGTCACTGTGGGTAACTTGCACAAAACGAACACCGCTCTCGAGGAATCGTCTGGCCATCAAACATTGCCGACCAAAATCTTCGGTCACTGGATCATCAATGCCATACATGCTTTGTGTTGCATTCGTTTCCCGTGCCAAATCCTGGATTTCAGGCATCGACGCCTGCATCCGGTAAGCCAACTCAAATGAATTCAGTCTGCCTTCCAGCGCGGCGTTAGTTCCCACGCGGTCCAGATGATCCTGATTCATGGCCAGAATCAAATCCAACTGCCGTCGCTGGGTTGCGAGGTCAACCCGCTGGTTGCGGATATGTTTGACACGCACAGCGTCGGCATTGAGCGACGCATTTCCAATGGGTGTTCCCTGGCAATGTGCCGGCAAAAATGCTGCCCCCCAGTTGTTCACGCCACCGTGGGCCAGCGTAGGGCAGATGGTCACAAACGCTGGAAGATTCTCATTTTCAGTCCCCAAACCGTAAGTCACCCATGAACCCAGGCTCGGTCGGACAAACTGATCGCTGCCGGTATGCAGTTTCAGCAATGCGCCGCCGTGCGCCGGGTTCGTGCCATGCACCGAACGCAGAATGCACAAGTCGTCAACGTGGGAAGCGACATGCGGAAACAACTCGCTGACAGGTAAACCGCTGTCGCCGTGTCGCTGAAAACGCCACGGTGACCTCAACAGGTTTCCCTGTTTGGCAAACGTGACCCTCGGCAAATCAAAAGGCAATGGCTTGCCATGATCCCGGTCCAACAGCGGCTTGGGGTCAAAGGTGTCGACATGCGATGGTCCACCCTTCATGAACAAAAAAATGACACGTTTGGCCCGGGCGGCCAGATGCGTCAGTTTGGGTGCCAAAGGCCCGGTCGTGGAATCGGCTGCAGATGCCACCACGGTATCAGCGCGACAATTTTCTTGCAGCAGATGCATGAAGGCCAAGTGCCCGAACCCAACCGCACTGTTCTTTAAAACGCGGCGTCTGGACTGCAGAGATGATTCCGACATTATCTCACCTCAGGTACATGAATTCATTACTTGCAAACAGGCTTTGGCAAAACAATGACCAGCCCTGTTTGATCCGATCACCATCAAGGATTCCAGAATTCATCCGTGCTCCCAACGCTGTTTGTTCTATGAAGGCCAGGACGCGACGTGACTCGCGGTCGGTCGGCGTGCGTCCCAACACACGCAGATAAGCCGTTTCAATTCTCGAAGTGTCACTCGCAGACAACTCGAGCAGAATTTGTGCAAGGGATTCAGCGGAATCGATTACCAAATCGGCGTTCATCAACAACAAGGCCTGCGGAGCCACCACGGTCGCACTTCTGTTTCCAGTTGGCATCGTCGGATCTGGAAAGTCGAATTGCTCGAACATCGTGTAGAGGTTGTTACGGATCACTGGCAGATAAACTGCCCGACGAAGACTGTCGTAGCGAGTGTGATCGACTGAGGTGTGATTGAAAACAAACTGTTGATTCCGCAATGGAACGGTTTTCCCTGACATGGTCATTTCCAGCCGACCAGAGATGGCAAGAATCGCATCTCGGATCTGCTCAGGTTCCATGCGTTGCATATGAAAATGCCACAGCAGGCGATTCTCAGGATCGATTTCGCTGCCTGCAGATGCTGCGGGGTGGTTTGCTGACATCTGGTAGACGCTTGACCTCAGGATCAACCGATGCAGTTCCTTGGTGGACCATCCAGACGCCATGAACCAGCGTGTCAACCAATCCAGCAATTCTGGATGCGATGGCCGATCGCCGAGCACACCAAAGTTCTCAGTTGTTCGCACAAGCCCTTCACCAAAGTGCCAACGCCAGACCCGGTTCACAAAAACCCGAGCCGTCAATGGATGCTGGGTATTGGCCATCCAGCGTGCGAGTTCGAGTCGACCACTCTGGTGATTTGGAAAGGTGGGGCGAACATCAGAATTTCGCATCACCTCAGGAAACTCACGTGCGACCTCTTCACCGAAATTCAGATGACTACCGCGGATGTGAATGGGCAAGCGAGGATGCACGGTGTCATCAGTGACCCCCATCGCGGACGGCACATCGCGGGCTGTCGTTTCAAACAGTCGTGCGGCCTCCATCCGCCGGTTGTACTCAGCCAACGTTTCTGGATCAAAAGCAAATTCTGGTTTGGGCGGAACAGCGAGAAACCCGGACTGGTCGTTGAGCGCCTGTGCGACCAATTTCACATCAGGCAGAACAAACGCTGGCTCTGCCAAGGCCGGAGTGGACGATTCTGTTGGTGCCTGAGAATCGGCTACCGGTTTCGATTCGCCCGCAGTCGCCGACTCGAAAAGTGGTCGATAGAGTGATTCGACCGCATGACGACGCTGCTGCGAATCAGTCAGCCCCTGCTGTACCTCGTGCCAGAACTGAAACACTTCATGCTCGGCATTGAATTCAAGGTGCCGCCGACAGTGGTGCAAGATCCGGGGATGCAAGTCATATTTTGCAGCCACCTCTGCAATCCGTACAAGAGAGTCGCTCTGACTGAATTCCGTACAAGCAACCAGATACTCCGTAGCCCTGGCATGCGCAGCAGTTCGCAATACCGTCATGGCCGAATTTTTCCAATCGCTCGCTTCTTTTTTGAGGCGTGCGATCTCTGCATCGAGCGCTTTGAATTCCGGGAGTTCATCTTCGGACACAAAGACATATTCGTGCCAGTGCTTGATCGCACCAGTATTCGTATCACCAAAGGTCTTCGTACTCTTGAAAATCGCAGCCAACGCGTAGTAATCGCGTTGCATGATGGGATCAAATTTGTGATCGTGACAGCGAACACATCCCAAACTCATCCCCATGAATACCTTACCGGTCGCATCGATCTGCTCATCGATGGTATCCATGTTCAGTTTCTCGCGATCGGGTTCCGCCAGCACCTTGGCTCCCAGCACAAGAAAACCGGTGGCGATTCTGGTTTCACGCGTAGCATCGGGAAGCAGATCTCCGGCAATTTGCTCGATCACAAAACGGTTGAACGGCTTGTCGTGATTGAACGCATCGACCACATAGTCGCGGTAACGCCATGCATTACCGAAGGCCAGGTTTTCATCGAGCCCGTTTGAATCTGCGTAACGTGCAACATCCAGCCAGTGCCGACCCCACCGTTCACCGTATTGAGGTGAATTAAGCAACCGGTCAATCAATTTCCTTGTCGCTTGTGGCGAGCGGTCTGCCAAGTAACGCTCAACTTCCTCAGGCTTGGGTGGAAGCCCGATCAAGTTCATGTACAACCGTCGAATCAGAACACGACTTTGGGCTGGCGGCGCGGGATGAATTCCCCGCTCATTCAAGCTTTGCAGAATAAAAGCATCGATGGGTGTTCTCACAAAGTCTTGATCAGACAAGTCCGGAACGACTGGGCTGGCGAGCGGGCGAAAGGACCAGAATTCCCTGCCCTCCTCTGTACTCATCCCCACGGGTGCTCGGGACGTTACGGTTTCTGCACGCGGATCAGGTGCCCCCATGGCGATCCACTTTTCAAGCGTGTCGATCAGCGATTGGTCCAACCGACCCGTCGGCGGCATTTGAAAGTCGGGGTTGCGGTAACGAATCGCCTCGACCAACAGACTGGAATCCGGAGCCCCCGGAACCAGCGCGGGACCACTATCACCGCCGTTCCGCAAGCCCTGACGGGTAGTCAGCCTCAAGCCCCCGTCAGCTTCCTCTGAATGGCACTCGTAACAGTGCTCCACCAGAATCGGTCTTACCTGCTTTTCAAAAAACTCAATCTGGCCCGGATTTACAGTTTCGTTATCTGCCGTATTGGTTGCTTCGGTTCCCTCTGCCGCCAGCGTTACCCCCCCTGTTTCATACCCCGGCGTCGAGCCCACCAGCAGAATCAACAGCACGAAAAACCATCGCCTCGCTCGCTGCGTGCGATCGCTGCTCGACACTCTTCCGGGCTGTAAAAACGGGAATTTCATAGTGACCATCTTAGTCGTTCTTGCTGGCAACGTCGTTGGCAGGCTGTGCAAAATGGTAGCAAATCCAGAACCTCGTCCAATCGTCCGCTCTGGTTGGGTACGGACATCGCGGCTGCCAGCGATCAAATCGAACCGCTGGACACTGCCTTTCAACCCGAATCACATCTATTCTTGATCGATCCAGCCAGCAGGATTATTCAAGAACAGGCCGCAAGCAAAACCAGGACCAGCACCCGCCGGACGATTAGTGAGCCAGAGACTTTCGTGGTACGCGTGTCCGAGATGGCGTGTGCTATTTTCCCAAATGCTGTTCCGAATCTTGAAATCCTGCCAAATAAATCGCATCACAGTCCGTTTCCCTGAAAGGCATCTAAAAGAAGTTGTAAGACAGACATGCGACGGGCTGACGCCATTTTGCTCGCCGCCATCGCATGTTTGTGATCGCAAACTCGATGTCGCCCCAGCCCATCGGATCGTTGCTTGAAAGACACATCGAATCGAAGCCCAATACATCGAAAAAAACGCAGCACAGACGCGTTCTTACGCCCCGTGTTTCAAACCCGTCTAGGCCAACGCAGGAATATCGACATGAGTACTCGATGCTTGATCCCACATTCCCTGACCGTTCTTTCAATGATCAGCTGCATCTTCTTCATATCACCTGAAACGCTGGCACAGGAGCGGGGAAAAACCATCGGCAATGAGTTCATTCCCGCAGATGCGTTTGCGACGGCCGTCGTGAATATTTCTGACACGCTTGCCAAACCCAAAGCCAGCACGTACCCGACCGAAGTCCTTGATGCATGGTGTCGGGAAAACACTGGCATCTCTGCTGAGGCGATCGACACGATCAAGGTCGTCGTCGCCATGGGACCGGCCGGTCCCATGGCGGCTGCCGTGGCCCGGCTGAATCAGGAATTTGACCCCTCAAAGCTGAATCCGGACCTGGTGAACACCGACGACCCAATCATTTTTGATGGTCATGCTTGTTTCCCCATGAACACCCCCGTTCCCATGGTGCTGCACCAGTTGGATAAGACAACCATCGTCGTCGCCAATGCCAACTACCTGAACGTAATCCTGGGTGCTGGCGAAGAAGATCGTGTGCTTGGGGCCCTGGCGGAATTGGCCGACCGTGTCCCGCAAACCGGACAAATTTCATTCCTCGTTGCCATGGAACCGATTCGGCCAATGGTCACAAGATTCCTTCAAAGCGTGGCCAGTGAAATCCCACCTGTCGTTAACGATCTTGCACAGATCACAAGATTACTCAATGCGATTGCCATCGATATCGACCTGACCAACGACAAATCGGTCCAAAGTCTGACAATGATGGCCGCGGATGACGCTGCGGCGAAAGAACTCGAAGTCATCTATCAACGCTCTATGGCCACTGGACGCGACATGGCCCTCCGAGTCGCCATGGCTGACATGGAGGATGATGATCCAGTTACCATCGCGTCAAAGCACTACATGAACCGCATGGCTGATGATTTCGTCAGACATATCACACCAAAACGAAGTGGGCATCGCTTGACTGTCAGCGGAAAGCTGACTGAGTACATGCCAAGCATGAGTGGCCACCTAGTAGGCTTCCTTGCCTCGTCGTTTCAGGCAAAACGCAGTGCAGCGAGGCGTGCTGTCCCGATGAATCACGGAAGGGAAATTGTGCTCGCGTTGCACAATCACCACGATGCCTACCAGTTCTTGCCCGGCAATATTCTCAGCAAAGATGGAAAACCATTACTCAGTTGGCGTGTAGCGATACTGCCCTTTGTCGATGAATATGACTTGCACGAACGATTCCATCTCGATGAACCCTGGAACAGCGAGCACAACATCAAGCTTGTTGACCAGATGCCACGAGTCTACCGACAGCCCCACCGGGATCTTCCCGTGGGAAAAACGGTGTACCAACGGCCAAGCGGAACACAACTGATCATGCATCGGGGGAGAAAAGTGAGATTCGGAGATATCACCGATGGAATGTCGAATACGATCATCATGGCTGAGGTCATGCCCAATCAGGCGGTCGATTGGTCCAGACCCTCTGACCTTGAAGTTCACCTGAATGAGCCAAAAGCTGGTCTGTGTGACGACTCGCGGGAAAAGATGCTGATCATCATGGCCGACGGTTCTGGCTTTCACCTGCCCAGCAACATTCCTGCAAACACACTCAAAAGACTCTTGACCCATGCAAGTGGTGAGACCGTTGACACCAGCGGTTTTTAATTCGTGTGACTTCTTAACGGCTGGTCCTGACTAGGATTTCAGAACACAAACAGCCTGATCCTCGGCTCGGACTTTGTTCATTCCAGCTGATTCGAATCTGCCAAATTGACAGAACGAGCCAATCGTACCGCAACCTGTGCAACCATGTGTTGAGTGCACTCTTGCAGGATTTCCAGAGTCTCATCTGGAATGGTTCACATTCACTTGCAGACTGTCAAAGCGTCCTCCCCGTCGATTACCCGATAAAAAGCCGACAGTGCCATGCGGACTATATTTTCCATGATCCGAACTGCCATATACTTTCCATAGTCGTCTGTAACCTCAACTGGATCAGGAACCTTTACCATGCACACCCGACGCTTGATTTCCTACTTTCTAGCGGTACTGACAACTGCCGCCTGCTTTCTCTGCACGCCCCTTGCAACGTTGGCACAGGAGCAGAAAAAAACGATCGGCAATGAATTCATTCCGAGTGACGCCGTGGCAACGGCCGTCGTCAGCATTGCAGACACACTTGCCAACCCAAGAATGAAGATGTACCCGATCGAGGTTGCGGATGCGTGGTGTCTTGAAAATATTGGGATAGCTGCTCAAGCGATCGACACCATTCAGATCATTGCAGCAGTGCCTGGTCCAACAGGTCCAATGATGGCAGTGGTTTTCAAACTACAGCAGGATTTCGATCTGTCCAAGATGAATCCCGAGATAGTGAACACGAATGACCCCATCGATCTGAATGGACGAACATGCTTCCCACTCAACATCCCTGCCCCAGCATTCATCCATCAATTCGACTCAAAAACAGTGGTACTGGCGACGGAAAACTACCTTGACAATATCTTGCGGGCTGCCACCGACGATCGTTCACTTGGCGGCTTGGCAGAGTTGGCCGATAGCGTCAGCCACGATGGTGAGCTTACCTTGTTGGCGACGATGGAACCCGTTCGTCCAATGGTCATGAGCGTTTTGCAGAATCAAATCAACCAGATTCCTCCTCCCCTGCAGGAACTCGTGCGTGTTCCAGAACTTCTCGATGCAATCGTACTTTCCATTGACATGGACAACACAGACGCAGGCCAGCGTCTGACGATGCTGGCCAGTGATAACAACGCAGCCCAAGAATTACAGCAGACCCTTATGCGTTCGATTGCCATGGGCCGAAGCCTACTGTTCAACAGCGGGTTGGCAGACATTCCAGGAGACGATCCCGTTGCCGTCGCCTCACGCAAGTACATGGAACGATTCGCGGATCACATGGTGGAAGCGATCACGCCCACACAAAGTGGCCGTAAAGTGACCATCGAAGGAACACTCAACTACAACGTGACCACCAATGGTTTACTGATGGGCTTGCTTTTACCCGCCGTGCAGTCAGCACGCTCTGCCGCCCGACGCATGTCATCAGCGAACAACCTGAAGCAGATCGGATTGGCAATGCACAATCACCACGCTGCCTACCGAGCATTACCCGGGAACATTGTCAGTGAAGATGGAAAACCCTTGCTGAGTTGGCGTGTGGCGATTCTTCCATTCATCGACCAACTACCCTTGTACCAGCAGTTTCATCTCGATGAATCCTGGGACAGTGAGCACA
>JAPKCI010000276.1 GCA_028823035.1 Rubripirellula sp. | reverse complement strand
GATGCACCGGGTTCACTTGATGCACCGGGTTCATGGCGGGTCGCTCTCACCCCAGCGGTAGGCTTGTCGTTCCCAGCGGCGGATCGCATTGCTCATTTCGTCTGGACTGCTCGGTGTAGTCTGGAATCCTCGCTCATCAATGGCATTGAAAGCGGTGATTGTGCCAGCTTTCAATGAGCCTGCGACCCGAAAAGCAAATGGTCGCTTCGTATCCCGCGTCCAAGAACCAATCAGTGCATAATCAGGCACCAAGTAATTGCGTGTGATGAGCACTCGCTGCTCCAGTTGTGAATTACTGCAGGCCAGCAAGGACAGACCGTCAGTGGCGTCGGGATCAGTCAGAGTAGCTCCCACCATCGATATCAAGGTTGGCAACAAGTCGGCATGCATTGTCGGGAAGCCAATCACGCGAGCGGGGGTGTCAGGACCATAGAAGACTGCTGGCGTCATGTTTTGGTAACGCGACAGTCGTAACCCGTGCCCAATCGTGTTGTCTTCCAAAAACGCCTCGCCATGGTCGCCGGTCACAGCGATCACCCGATCATCCGCCAATAAAGTTCCCAATAGACGGTCAACGGTGCGGGCGCTATTTCGGTAACGGTTCCAGACCAGCGACCGCATGCTTTTTGGGTACGGAAAAGGATAGCGTTCGTCCGCCGCGGGCAGATCGAGCTGATCCATCGGATAGCTTTGGTAGGTAGCGTGGGTTCCGTATAAATAAAGAAACGCAAGTCGTGGCCTGCGTACTTCGTTTTCCGTCAGATCGACGCGGTCCAGGAAACGTCCTGCAAGTTCCGTTGCCCGCCGATCACTGGCAAGTCCATTTCGGGGCTTTGCATGATACACATCGAACAACTCGGGACGAATGAATCCATCCATTCGAAACTCTCGCCAATCGTCCGCGCCGGCGAAAAACCCAATCTCATAGCCCAGATTTCTAAACCAACGATTCAACGCAGGATCGAAACGCGCCTGTGTATCAAACCAGACCGGTTCTAGCCCACTGACAAGACTGAATACTCCGTGGTTCGTCGCGTTTCCGCCTGAGAAATGGAACTTGCAATGAATCCCTCGGTCGGTCAGTTGACTCAGATTGGGCATCACAGCCTGGTCGATCAACTCGGGGCGAAATGATTCAATAACAACAAGCAGCACGTCTGATGGGATGTCGGATGACGCTGGCAAGACGGCACTCGCAATCCTGAGTCTTTGCTGGCGAGCCGCATACGAACTTACCCGCAGGCTGTCAGGTGCCTGTTCGTTCATTGAGTCGGGCACGGCTGCGGTGCCAGTTCCACCGGACGAAAAAACCCGAAACACGTAAAGCGGGTGCGAGATCGTTCTGCCCTGCATGCTAGCCATTGCGTGTTGCCTATCAACCGACACAAACGCCCACCCGGCAAGCAGCAGGAACGCGTAGAGTCCTGACAGGCCCGCCAAACTACGAGTCGGTGTTACAGAGGCAAATCGCCGTAGCAGCAGACCCGACAGGCAGCAGATCAAAACAGGAACGCCAATACCGACCAATCCGATCAAAACACCAGCTGACACCATCCCACCGCTTAGAAACGGTTGAAGGGTCGGAAGGTGACCCGAGACAATACGCCCGACCATATCCGAGAACAATCGTTCTCCCGTCCAGCCAAACACAACGCTGTCCAGCAGAATCACAACGGGCATGCAAAGGATCAAGCAAGCCGCGACAAGGAATCCCAACTGCCGAATACAGACATTGCCAGAACAATAGTACAGCAGTGAAGCGAATCCGAGCGTGGGCAAGATCATTGTCAATGATTGCGACACGATCCAGATCAGAGTGGGAAACTGCGAGAGAATTCCACTCGGCTTTCCAGAAAGGGTCTCACCACTCCAGCAAGCAACTGCGACGATGATTCCAGTTGATGCTACTGCGGACAACAAACCAAACAGGACCAGACGCAAGATTGCGGTGGATTCCGTGTCCTGCCATCGGTGTTTGCCGCGTTCCACTAACCGTCTGCACCTTGTCTGAACGTCCCAATGAAAACGGCACCCCGCGACGGGTATCCCGTTGGAGTAAAACCGGCGGGGATCATTCGCTCCGAATTTCAGCCGTGACCAGCGCGGTGGCTGTCAATGACTGATCCCCTGCCGTCCTAATCACCACCTTGCTCTTTCGAATGCCAGTGGCGTCTCCCAGAGGAGTGAAGTTGGGGACCAGAATATGAGTTTTTTTCGATTCCACGCTAAGCGAAACATCCACTTTCCAACCTTCCGCGGTGATTGACTCGATCACGAATGGAGTTTGGCCGATAACGATCAATTTTCTTGCGGACGATTCACCCGGCTTCAGACTTCCCAGAGCGATCGCGCCGGGAGACACCTTCAGCGGAGTGGTAACTTCTCCGCTGACGAACAAAGGAACCCGCGGCATTTCGGAATCGTTGGTCAAGACGACCAACTCGTTCTGGAAAAACCCGCTGGGTGCATCTGCTGCCAGAGTCACCGAGACATCGTAGGTCACTCTGCCGCGGCTGCGACTGACTTCTGCGAAGACAGGAATCAACCACGGATGTGGACTTTCCATGCTCAGGATCTGCCAACTTTTACGTCCTGCGTAGAGAACCTTGACTTTCTTTATGTCCTGCTGTCCGCTGTCAAGTTTGCCAAATTCGACTGATCCCGGGTGGAACACCATGTCACTGCGGATGTACCCGTCCACGCGTAAGCGGACCTCGGCGTACACAGGCTTGTCAATCACGACTGTCAGGTTAGCGCCGCGTTTTCCTTTGAATGTATCCGTGTTGAATCTGGCCCGGATGTAACTTGTTTCGTTGGGCCCGATGTAGTCAGACTCGACAATGGGGGTCGTGCAACCGCAACTCGCACGCACTTTCCGGATATGGATGGGGCGATCTGATCGATTGTGTACAGGAAATCGAAATTCTGTCTTCGCTGCTACCGCAACGGTGCCAAAGTCGTGAGACCGGACTGGGAAAACTTCTTTCCAATCAATGCTCTGTGCATTACTGATTGGAGCAATCGAAGCGACCAAAATTAAAAGAACTGCGCGTACCATGATGACATGCCTGTAGAGAAGTCGGACAATCTCAGCTCATGAACCTCGCTGGGACTCACGCTCAATCATAAAAGCAGAGATACGTCCTGCCCCAACACCTCAACTTAGCGATCACACCGCGGAAGGCAACCTTTTGAGCAAGAAATCCGCATTGTTTCAAGGCCGTACCTGAGAGACCAACCTACTAATCAGTCCAGTTGGCAGATTCCGACAGGCAGCATTGTCCGAGCATCGACGGGGCATGCAAGCTGGAATGACGTGCCTGCTGAACCACTGGATGGTTATCATCTCACCTGTCAAAACCGCTGATCTGTAACGAAAAAGAGGCGAATCCAATTCTCAGGATTCGCCTCGTCGATCATGTCGTTCAGTGATTGGCAGGACGCAGTGTTGCAGTCATCCACGCCCTATCTGGCAGATCCTAACAGTCACATCCTGGTGCTTCACAACCGCAAGCGGGCTGCTCACAACCGTCGTTACATCCACCTGAACGTTCGCCATGAAGGATGTGCTTGAGCAGGCTTTTTACCGGCCCCTCGTGAGGGGGGCAGCATGGTGCTGGGCAGCAAACCTCGACAGGCACCTGGGTGCAAATCACTCGTGGTACACAGCGTGTGACCGTGTACGGCTCGCAGACTTGGCGACACTTACGCACCTGAATCGTTTTTGTGTAGCATTCACGACGGCATGTTGTTTCACAAACCGTTCGAGTGCGGCACTCAGGTACCATTTTACAAACGCGGTAGGTGCAAGTCTTTGTCTTGCATTCGGGTACCATTTTGCAAGTGGTGTAGTTGCAAACCTTGGTGCGGTTTTCGCAAACAATACGGCAGGTTTTATAGCAAACCTCTTTGGTTCGGCACTCAGGTACCATCTTGCAGGTCGTGTACTCACAAACCTTGGTGCGGTTTTCGCAAACAATACGGCAAACCTTGTAGCAAACCTCTTTGGTGCGACACTCGGGTACCATACGGCAAACGGTGTAGTTACAGGTCTTGGTTCGGCATTCTGGAACCATACGGCAGACCTTGTAGCTAACCTCTTTCGTTCGGCACTCAGGCACCACGCGGCAAACAGTGTAAGGAACCTGACGTGTGCGGCACTCGCGTCGATAGCGGGTGCAGCAGATTTCTTTTTGCTCGCAGGTTGGTACCCAGATCTTCTTGCAAACAGTTTTTGGCGGGCATTGCACGCACTCAGTACGGCATTTGCCTGGTGTGTAAACACACTTGCAAGTGCAAGGGTCAAAGGTCCACGTGCCAGGCTCGCGAATGGTTTTTCGCATCGTCGGTCCTGGAATCGTCTCAGATGTGGTTTCCCAATGTCCACCCCTAACAGTGATTGTTTTGGTGTATTGTTCGGGAACTACAACGCTGTAAGACTCAGTGCGGGTCTTTTGCTCAGCAACCGTCTTGTAGACAGTGCAGTTGATCGTCCGCGTTTTCGTCTCGTAGACAGGTTTGCAGACGGTGTACTTGATTGTCCGTGACTTTGTCTCGTAGACAGGCTTGCACACGGTATATTTCACCGTTTTCTTGCGAGTCTCGTAGACCGGCTTTTTCACGGTGTAATTGATGGTCCGCTGATGGGTCTCGTAAACGGGCTTGCAGACCGTGTACTTGATTGTTTTTTTGCAAGTTTCATAAACGGGACGCCGGACGGTGTAATTGATGGTCCGCTGATGAGTCTCGTAAACGGGCTTGCAGACCGTGTAGTTGATTGTACGAGTACGTGTCTCGTAAGTTGGCACCATCACCGTGTAGTTCACGTTCCGAGTGGTTGTCTCGGGGACCATCCGACTGCACTGCACCTGCTGGTCTTCGTAATAAACTTCGTTTCGCTTTCGATAGCGTGTTTCCTCGATCTTGTCGTACACAGTTTCGCGAACTGTACGCATGCAAGTATAAGTTCCACCTGCCACCGGCGCAGAAGTCACGTCATCGCCCTTAGCGGTTCCCCCGCATCCACTACAGCCCTCATAGCTGATGGCACCGCAATAAGCGGCGCTCGCGGAATTAGCACCAACCACGATCGCACAGATCATAATGGCGGGCAAGATCCACAGCCTATTCATCTCGATATCTCCACAGGAAACAACACATCAGTTGCAAGACGCAGCTTCGGCGATCACTGTGCATCGGCACAAATTTTCGCGTCATCGATCCCCGTGCAAATTCCTGGGCGTAAAGCAGACCCAATTGAGTCCCGTATGACCTTAGGTCTGGACAGGGAAATTCAATTGTTGTGCTACTGCGCACCACCGAATCGGATCACGATGCACTGACTACATCGACTACGGATGAAAGGTTGAACACGCAAAGAGAAACGCCAAGGCAAAAGAGAACGATTAGGCAGACGTGATGGATGGACGGTTCTGTAAATGATGGTTATTCCATCCGGAACACCGCTATAGGGATTATCCGCATTGTCTCTGATATGCCGATCTGGTTGCGTGGACAACGCCACCAAGAAGGGCATCGCAAGCCTTGGGTTGCAGATAGATGCGACCTGCGATCACAGCCCGCCAATCCGAACTGCAATCCAAACACTATCCGCGAACATTGACTGGCCGCGAATAAAAATGACCTGATCGACTTTTCTTCACCGACAGCAACCGTAGATCCAGCAATCTCTACTTGGCACCAATGCAGTACAGGCTTCGGTTGCTGCGGATCACGATCTGGCCGTCGCTGATTGCAGGTGTTCCACTGAACGTCTCGCCTGAGTCACTGAGTTGATTAGTGGCCAGTAACTCAAACTCATCGCTTGCGTTAATGACATAGGTCGTTCCGTCACTTTTGACGTAATAGATCTTGCCATCCGCCGCGACAGGTGAACTGTAATCCATGCTGCCAAAACCGCCGCGACCCCCTCTGCCACCAAAACCACCAAAACCACCAAAACCCCGGCTAGATCCCTGATCACCAGCACCACGAGGTGCTGGTGGATTGCCTTGCTGGGCGTTATTTGCTGTGGTCGGCAAGCGGCCCTTGAAGATTGCTTCGCCATCAGTGGCATTGATGCAATTTACGACGCCGTTTGCAAAGTAATAGATTTTCCCGTTATAGACCAACGGCGTTGCAAATCTGGCTGTGTCTCTTCCTGCCCAAATCGTATTCGTTTCACTGACATCGCCTTTGCCACCAGCTTTGACCGCCGCTGATCCTCCACCTCTTCCTTCGATTCCGTAAATCACACCATCTGCTTCGACGATGCTGGAATTGTAGGAATCCGTGTCAATGGCCTCGCTGTACCATCGCAACTTACCCGTCTTTGGGTTCAGACCCCAGAACTCGTAAGGAACACCAATGACAAGATCGGACCGTTCCTGATCAATCTTGGCGATAATAGGCGTTCCCCAAACGTCAATCAATCCATCGGCTGTCTGGCGCCATACTTCGGCACCTGTGCTCTTGTTCAATCCGACGATCGCACCACTCTCTGCGCTAGCTGTCACGATCACCAGATCGTCGTGGATGATGGGACTTGATGACGAACCCCAACGCTTGGGGTCACTCCCCGTTCCGACACCCTTGGTCCAAAGTTGCTCGCCTTCCAGATCGAAGCAGACCACTCCCGACTTGCCGAAAAATGCATACACCCGCTCTCCGTCCGAAACCGGTGTGTGAGACGCATAGCCGTGCGCCGGTATTCCCATTCCGTTGTAGGGATCTTCTGGTAGCGTCGCGGGAATGGTTTTTGTCCATAGGATTTCACCTTTTGCCCGGTCAACGCAGACCAGATGGCGTTTCAAGTCTTCGATTTTCCCCACGTCATTGCGACTGGTTCCGTACCCGCTGTAACAGGTCACAAACACTCGCTCGCCGACAATGATAGGACTCGATGCACCGGGACCAGGCAGTTCGACTTTCCAGCGGAGGTTCTCGCTCGGGCTCCACTTCACAGGTGTTTCGCTGGAATCAGTGGCGATACCGGTACCATTCGGACCGCGAAAGCGAGGCCAGTCTGCCTCGCAAACGCCCGCACTCAACAGTGCCGCTAACATACAAACACGGGATACTGAAACGATGTTCATCTGCATATGCTCGTAGTTTTTATGAAAATGGAGGTGCGGAAGTTGACGGAAAACCCGGCCCGCAAAGTTGCCCTAAGTTATCTCAACACCGAAACTGCATTACGGTTTCGCAGACCACGTCCAGAAGGGGGCACGGGAAGTTTAGCGGCATTGTGCAATGCCATGCGAGGCTCAGAACGCCATCCGAAACTCAGAACGCCATCCGAGGCTCAGAACCGTAGTACTCTCGATTTAAGACAAATCTCGCATCCCTCCTGCGGGGGGGAGAAGAGACAGGGAGGAAACGGGGCAACCCTTGCTGGGGGGTACTCGATAGTTTTAGGGTCAACGCACCGTCCCGCATGGTCGGGAATTGCAGTGCATTCTGAATTTGTGAAATCTTCCCGCGACCCTGTGCGAGACCGTTCTGTGCGAGACCGTTCTGTGCGGTACTGCACACTCTGACGCTCACTCATTTTCGACAGACTCTCTGTTTACCGATGTTTCGGTACCGGTGTCGCACTCCTTGCAGGGAGTGGATCACAACGGAAACCAACCGAGAGTCAGTCGGTTGCACCTTGACTTGGTGCATATCCGTTTCCATCGCGAGGTTCGCAGTTCTTGTTGAACGCAGCAGTTTGAGATCTACAGTCTGGATGCTGGCTGGCTTTACATTCCATCTGGGTCTGATCGTCTCCCCGGGGATTCTGTTGAACAACAAATCAAGTAGCGGCTGATCCACCGCACGTTCAAGGAACTTGTACAAGGACTCTTTCGCGAATCGCTACTGCGCGTTGACGAGCGGATGGTCGCCTATGCCCCAGATCGTCGTTACGCAAACTGCGATGTGCTCATCGAAGCATAAAGTAGTGCCCATGTTGAACTGGAGGACCAGGTTGTCTTGTCCAACAGTATCGCGTGGAAACCATTTTTCGCTTTCCGCGACAGATTCAAATCGATCCGCCTGCCAGTGTTGACCGGATTGAAGGAAACCGTGGGGCGTGCCGAATCAGTTGCGACTGGGACAGGCGCGTTCATTGACCAATTGGGACAGACGTCGTGCCGGATGGAATGGACGATTTCTGTAGCGCTCAGTCACTGCCTTACTGTCGCTGCCTTACTGTCACTGCCTTACTGTCGCTGCCTTACT
>JAPKCI010000057.1 GCA_028823035.1 Rubripirellula sp. | reverse complement strand
GGATCGTCGAGAGAAGTTCATTGTGCGGGCAAGATTCGCGCTCGGGTCGCACAGGAAGGTGCATACTCTGCAGTCACTCGCTGATCGCCTTGGGATCTCGAAAGAACGCGTTCGTCAACTCGAGCGTCGTGCGATGGACAAGTTGCGGGCGTTGGCTGGTGAAGTCCAGCTGGTTGAACTGGACGCGTCCTGAAAGCGAGTTTCCCAAGCGGCGTGTCAGTCCTTGATGTGGCGGCGCGTCCTGAGGTAAGCGGGGCGTCCTGAGGTAAGCGGGGCGTCCTGAGCCACCCCGTTCTCAGGTCAGCAATTTGTGCTGGGGCTGATGGAGGTCGGTTTGCCAACTCACGACCCTTTCGTTCCCGCACGCAGCTATCCGGTTGGCGGGATAGCTTTTGGCCTCGTTCGTGCGGACTGTTCCAGGCAATCGCTCATTTTCAGCGAAATCTTAAATCAGCGGAAGCGGATGGGAATCGAACCCACCAAGCGCCTTTTCGGACGCTTCACCAGTTTTGAAGACTAGGGCGGTCACCAGACCAGCAAACGCTTCCGGAAAACCCGCTTGCGTGCGCAGCGAGTGGTTAGACTGCTAGCCAGCTTAGCGGTGACACGGTGTGTTTGGCAACGTGGTGACGCGTATCGAACCGGTGAGAGCTTCAGATCGGGAGCTTGAGACTTCATCTGCAGCCTAAGGCATGCGAGGCAATGGCAAGACATGCAGGCTGGGCCAAGCTGTGTGCGTTTTCGTTGGCAACCAGCCGTTCTGATCTGTTGCGGCATTGGGAACATAGACAGCGTCATTTCGGGGAGAAACAAAATGAAAATAGCGATTCTGTTGAGTTCGTGGCTAGTGTTCTTATCCATAAACATGGTGTTTCAGCATGAAGCGACGGGGCAGGAACCAGCCCTCGTCCTGACCGACAGCGGGAATGTTACGTCGGCTGACAATGAGTCGTCTTCGGGCAACGAGCTTTCAGTTGGTGATCCGGCGCCCGACATTGTGCTGATCGGAATCGACTCCAAGCCATTCCGCCTCTCAGAGGTGATCGGTCGGGGTAAGAACGTGGTTCTGATCTTCAGCCGGGCACACTGGTGACCCTTTTGCATGAAGCAGCTGGTCGAGCTGAAATCGCAGAAAGAGTCTTTCAACAAGCTGAATACCGAATTGATCTTCGTGTTTCGTGAAGAGTCGTTGGGCGTTGACGGTTTGAAGAAGATCAGAGAGAAACACGATCCCCCCTTTACTCTGGCGCTGGACTACAGGAAAAAGTCTTCGGCTGGTTACAGTCCAACGCCGATGACCTTTCATAATTACGTGATCGATTCCCAGAGCGTGATTCGTCATGTGATCGATGGGGATTTGCGGCAGCGAGCCAAGCCAGCGGCGCTGATCAGCGCACTCAAGGCGATCGGGTCAGTGGGGAAATGATTTTTCGGTTGGAGTTTCGACAATGAATGTACCGATAGCAACGCGAAGTCGGCTGAACGAATGGCTGGGTCTGATCCGTTTCAGCCATACGATATTTGCTTTGCCGTTTGCCGCGTTGGCGACAGCGATGGCCTTCAGTACTCCCATGGCCGGAGGCAATCGGCCCGAATTTCGGCTTCAGGACATCGTTGGCATTCTGCTCTGCACGGTCTTTGCCCGCAGCGCGGCAATGGCGTTCAATCGGATTGTTGACTCAGATATTGACGCAGGAAATCCCCGAACTGCTCAGCGGCATGTGCCTGCCGGGATTCTGGCCCGCAGAGATGTCTGGATTTTTACGTTGGTGTGCGGACTGGGATTCATCGGTTCCACTGCCTTGTTTCTGCCCAACGATGTTCCACTGATGGCATCCATCCCGGTTCTCTTATTCCTGTGCGGCTACAGTTTCGCCAAGCGATTTACCTCGGCTGCCCACCTTTGGCTGGGGGCCGCTTTGAGCCTTTCGCCACTCTGCGCCTGGATTGCAATTCGGGGTCCAGAATCGATCATGAATCCCTCTGATTTGGTCGCACCTCTGATCTTGGCCGCCTCGGTGGCAGCGTGGGTGACCGGCTTCGATATCATTTACGCCTGTCAGGATGC
This sequence comes from Rubripirellula sp., assembly GCA_028823035.1. GTDB lineage: Bacteria > Planctomycetota > Planctomycetia > Pirellulales > Pirellulaceae > Rubripirellula. The sequence goes on along the minus strand of JAPKCI010000057.1, from coordinate 29,662 downwards.
GGAATATGACGTTACGGTGGGTCTGAACAGCATTCCTGCCAAGTTTGGGGTGGCGGGAGCGTTGAAAATTGCTGCTGCGTGCCATGGGGTGATGCTGGTGTTGCTCGCTTGCTTACCGTGGTTTGCCGGCGAAGTTGGTTTAGGATGGTTGTTCTGGGCGGCTTTGATCGTGATCGCAGCCCTGGTTTTGCGGCAGCACTCAATCGTCAAGCCGGATGACTTGGGCCGTGTGAATCAGGCGTTTTTCGATACTAACGCCGCTATCAGCGTGACTCTGTTGGTCGTTGGTGTCATCGATTGTTTTTGGATCAAATGAGTAATATCCCGTCTGCAAAGACACTGTTTGCTCGATAAGCGAATTGAGGACCGGTTTTCGCATCGCGCAACACCCCGTAAAGTTGTGATGTGGGCAAATCCCCGGTTAATGGGGTACTGACAGTTTTCCTCTCTGGATGAACCTCGCCAATCATGAACGCGACCGAACGAGCAGCCCGATTCCGAGAGATCCGTGACAAGGTAGAAGCATGCCAACGATTGAGTCTGGATGACGGGATTTTCCTGTACGACCCCGAGGTTCCTTTGCAGTCAGTTGGGGAGCTGGCCAATTTTGTGCGGGAACGCATGAATGGCAATGTCGCGTATTTCAACATCAATACGCACCTGAACCCGACCAACGTCTGCGTCTACCGCTGTCGATTCTGTGCTTTTCGCAGTGACCTGCGTGACCCCAAGGGGTATGCAATGAGTGACGAGCAGATTCTCGCCAGGGGCCAGGAAGCGACAGACAACGGTTGCACCGAGATGCACATTGTCGGAGGTCTGCACCACCAGCGGCCCTACGAGTGGTACCGTCACATCATTGAGTTGTTGCACGAGCACTACCCGAAAATTCACTTGAAGGGGTGGACTGCAGTTGAGATCAACTGGTTCGAGTTCCAGACAAAGAAATCGATTCAATGGGTGTTGGAGGATCTTCGCGAAGCCGGCCTCGGCAGCATGCCGGGCGGTGGCGCCGAAATTTTCCACCCTGAAGTCCGCGATCAACTATGCGAGCACAAGGCAAACACCCACGCTTGGTTGGAGATTCATCGGACCGCACACGAGATTGGGTTACGCACCAATTGCACGATGCTCTACGGCCATGTAGAGAATGCGTACCACCGGGTCGACCACCTGATGAGGCTACGGGAACTGCAGGACGTGACTGGTGGTTTTCAGGTATTCATTCCTCTTGCTTTTCATCCTGAGAACACCAAACTTTCGGACATCAAAAAGCCAACTGCTCTGATGGATCTTCGCACCATGGCTGTCAGTCGCCTGATGTTGGACAACGTGCAACACATCAAGGCCTATTGGATCATGTTGGGGATTGAAACGGCACAGACAGCGCTCGCTTACGGTGCCGACGATATTGATGGCACGGTGCGTCACGAACTGATCTACCATGATGCTGGTGCGACCACGCCGGAATGTCTTTCGATAGACAAAATCAAGGATTTGATCGTCGAGGCAGGTCGCGAGCCAATCGAACGTGACACGGTTTACCACCGCGTCCATCGCGACCCGGACAATTTCAAGCAGTGGAGAAGCGGCGAATCTGTGGATCAGGCCGCTGCCGTCAGCAGTTGACTAGCTGACGGGCGATGAATGGTGTTCCTTCTGGCAGGCATCGAGCAGGTCCCGGTCAGGCATCGGTCAGGCATCGAGCAGGCCCCGGCTAACAGAACGAAAGCGTCTCCTGCACCGATCAGTCTTCGCTTGCCGATATGGCGTGCTTGCGCGCTGCCTCAAATTCGTCACCGACATTCCAGGCCGCCATCTCTGGCTGATTTGCCACTTGGCGGCCCACTTCGAACAGCAGTCGAGTATCCTCAATCGCGCCTGACAGATCCCAGTCTTCACTGTATTCGTCACTGGGCTGGTGATAGATTTTCTCGACCCAATCGTCCAGTTGCTGCTTGCCCCAGCCGGCTGGTTTTCCAACCACCTGGATTCCGGAGTGCAGGTAAACGCCCGGCACTCCAATTTTGGCCAAGCTGAATTGATCTGAACGGTAGTAGTAGCCACGATCTGGGAAATGATCAGGCGTCACGATCCGATGCTGCGTTTTCGCGACCGCTTCGACGATGTTATCAAGATTCGATTTTCCGTGTCCGATCACATTCACATCGTGCGTTTGCCCGATGATGTTGGTGCCATCCATATTGATCACGGCAGACATTTTCCCCGGTTGGATGGTAGGGTGCTCAGCAAAGAATTCGGAACCCAGCAACCCCTGTTCTTCTGCTCCCACTGCCGCAAAGAGGATCGATCTTTTGGGCGGGGGATCCATTCGGCTGTAGGCTTTTGCCATCGCCAGCAAGGCGGCCACACCTGCTGCATTATCGACTGCGCCGTTGTAGATATTATCCCCACGTTCATCGCGTTCAACGCCCAAACCAAGGTGGTCGTGGTGAGCCATGTAGACGACGACTTCGTCGCGCAATTCGGGATCGCTGCCCGGCAGCATGCCTAACACATTGGCGGTATTTTGCTGGCGTACGATTCCCTCTAGTTCGATCGACAACGTTGTCCCGAGCGAAATCGGTTGAAAGTCACGAGATTCTGCCTTCTGCCGTAACTCGTCCAGGTCAAACCCACTCATTCGCACCACATCGCGGATGCCAGTTTCGGTGACCCAGCCTTTGAGTTCCATCCGACGACCTTCGCCACCGCGCAATTCGAATTCCTCGCCACTCCACGAAGTCTGAATCACTTGCCACGGGTAACCGGCTGAGGGTGTTGTATGAATGATGATTGCACCAGCAGCCCCTTTGCGAGCAGCCATTTCATACTTGTAGTCCCAGCGTCCATAGTACAAACGCCGACGCCCCTCGAATAACTCCGGGTCGGACGACGGGTCATTGTTCATCATCAGTAGAACCTTGCCCGTCAGATCGACGTCTTTGTAGTCATCCCATTTGTATTCGGGAGCCTCGATGCCGTATCCGACAAACACCAACTCGGCATCAGCAAGTTTGGCGTTTTCGACTGGCTGTCCGATGGTTGACATGAAGTCTTCCACGGACTTCAAAGCAACGGATTTCTCGCCATGACGAAACACCACGCTGGGCGGCGCCACGGTTCTGACACCGACCAGCGGAAATGGCTGCAGCCACTCTCCTTCGCCTGCCGCCGGCTTCAGTCCCAGAGTTTGGAATTGCGTCGCGAGGTACAACTGAGTCAGTTCGTCACCCCGCGATCCGGGACCACGACCTTCCAGACGATCATCCGCAAGGAACCGTATGTGTCCACGCAGGGTGTCTTCATCAATCACCGTAGCTCCGTCGTCGGCGCGAATTACCTGTCCGTTTGTCGCTCCACAACAGAGCAAACCGATCAACAGGAGTATTCGACTCACCGAAGCATGGGACCCGTATTTAGTTTCATTGTCCATAGATTTTTTTGTTCCCACTGTTGCCCCCACTCATCAGATAGGCAAGCAAGTCGCGTAATTCTTCGGCATTCAAACCATCTACCAATCCTTTGGGCATTTGTGAGACATCCGATGGTCTCATCGCTTCAACGTCATCGGCAGCCAATTTGATTGCCTCGGACTTTAGGTCCGCAGGATAGATCACCAATTCTCCATCAGCTTCGGATACCAATCCGGTCAAGGTCCGCCCGTCTGCTGTTAGCACAATGGATGATTGGTACTGATCCGAAATGATTTTGCTTGGGTTGATGATATGGTCGATCACGTAGTTGACGTCGAATTTGTTCGGAATACTGGTCAAGTCAGGTCCGATGTTACCTCCCAGACCGTTATGCCGATGGCACTTGCCACAGTTGGCCGCAAAATACAGGCTGCGTCCATTATCGAAGTTTGCTTCTTTGAAACGGGTCGCCTGAGATCTGGCATCAGCGAGGGTCCACGCACGGCCAGGCCCGACCACTTCTTTGATTTCAAAGGTGGGGACTGGATCGAAATCCTCACCTGTGAGGTCCTGCAGGGCCAAGCGTTCCTGATCATTACAATTGGCCAGTGCCTCGTCACGAATATTTCGCATGAACCCGGAGAAGCTGGATCCACCCGATGCCTTTGCCGCTTCATTGAGGAATTCAAAGAACGACCGCCTCTGTTTGATCGTCCAACCTGTACGCAGGTTGCGCAACGCCAGTGCGTAGCCAATCTCTCGGCTGGGCGGATGGTTGGCCAGAATGCGTTTTACGGTCCCACCATAACCGGCATTGCGTCCAGCAAGTTCGGACCAGTCCGGAATCACTGGCGGATCACGGTTGTCGATCAGGTTCATCGCTTTGGAGACCACCGTGGGTGAGCGCAGATAGACCAACAGCCGAATCAGTTCGGTGTTTACGTCGTCATTCTCGTGAGGCAAAACTCCATCAAATCGATCCAGCAAGGCTTTGCGTTGCCTCCGATCTGGAGCACCCAATCGTATGCAAGTCAGTCCAACGGCTCGCAACAGTCCCAACAGTTGAGCGTCGTTTTCAACTTCTGCGTCCGCCAAGCTAGCCAACAACGACACCTGAAGGGATGGATTGACTTCTGAGTCGTGTCCCATCCGCGCGAGAGCAATGGCACCTGTCACAAAGGCTTGTGGTGATTTTTCTTTCAGAACACGTTCTGCCCAAAATTCTACGGGTTGTGACTCGACGGCAACTCGAGCAGCGGATCTCAGGAACCGGTCTTCACTTCCAAGGAAAGGCCAGGCAAAATCTAAAGCTGCTTTGGATTCCTCGGCATTCAACGAGGCACCATGGAACGTTTCGAGACGCCGCCGCGTCTCGCGGGCCTGCACCACATCACTGGGCAGCTTTGAGTCGGCTGCTGAAGTTGATTCCGTTCCGGTGTAGCGTACGCGGTAGAGGGCTGACGCGGTTCCCCGTCCACCGACTGTGAAGTACAGGAAGCCGTCCTGACCGATCACGGCATCGGTCACTGGTAACGGTGATCCGGTCACGAACGGTTCGCTATTGCCAATGTAGCCGGCGCCTTGGGGTTGCATATGGATCGCATAGATGGTCCCGAAAGTCCAATCCAGCGCGAACAACGCGTCTTGATACTTGGCTGGAAAGGCCGCTCCCAGACCCGAAACCACTCCGGTAGGTGAACCCGGCCCAATCTCTACCACCGGTGGCAAGCTGTCTTCGAAATAAGTTGGCCACTTTCCGGTACCACTGCGCCATCCATAGTCGCCGCCACTGACGACCTGACAGATTCTCGTCGGCCGGTACCACGGACTCCCCAGATCCCACTCCATATCCGCGTCATAGGTGAACATGTCACCAAAGCGGTTCAGCGAAATGTCATACTGATTGCGGAAGCCGATACAAACCAGTTCTTGTTCGAGAGTCTTGGGATCGAGTCGAGTGACCCATCCGCCCGGTGCGAGTTTGCCCCTCGCGTGACCGTTTGCATCCCACATGCGAGTGAGCAACAGGTCTTCCTGCCACGAAGGCACACGTGATCGTTTCAATTCGGCCAGAGGCGCGTGATTGCCTCCCGCCATGTAAATACCTTTGTTGTCTTCGGTCTTGATGACGCCATGGTTCCCATGCTCGCCATCGCCCCGTTGACTGGGGATCTGCTCCGCTTGATCCAGCGTCCCATCACCATTCGAGTCCGTGACTCGATACAGATGCCCTCCGTTCTGGTGAAACCATAAAGCATTGTAGGCCCACAGCATTCCCTGAGCACTGCTGAGCTTGGTGTCGGAATCTGGCCGATTCACGTTGAGCGGTTCAACGGTGGCAGTGGGACCATCATCGGATTCATTCACTTGCACCCAAAATGCACCCTTGCCACCCTGATCACAAGCGATGAGGCTGCCATTTGGGCCGGTTGTCAGCGATACCCATGAACCTTGGGTATTGCTCGGAACCTTGTACACCAGTTCTACCGAAAACCCGTCCACTGTCTGTGGTGGTGCAGCCGCGGCGGCGACCGCATTGGTTTGTTTACCAGGCACCCCCCAAGGACTGTCCCCCATGGTTCCGACCTTTCTTAATTTTCCGGGCCAGTCGGACGCATCATGTTTCTTCCCGAACCACTCCCCTGCGGGACGCGTGGACGACATTTTCCAAGATGTGTCCGAGAGGACCAGAATGTCCTCTGAGTTCTTCCGCTGAGCGACCATTTTGAAGCTGAACGCAGCAGGTCCCCCTTCATTTGCCGCCTCAACGGCAATCGTGTTGCTGCCTTGGACGAGAAATTTAGCGACGTCCATTTGGATAGGCGACGACCAACTTTGACTACGGCCAACACGCTTGCCGTTGATCCATAGCGTCATGTTGTTGTCACTGGTCGTGAAGACTGGTGCCGCCGACACCGTGCCCGTGACCTCAAATTGCTTCTGTAGATAGATGGGCTGATCACTTGAGTCGCCCGTTGCATCCCAAATCCAGTCTGCACGGGGTTTCTCCATGGCAAAGTCCTCTGCCACAGCCATGTCACCACTTAAGCCTGAAAAGGTCAGTGCCAGACCAGTCAGTAATCGTTGATAAATCATGCTTGTTTTTCTCTTGTTACTCTTCAAATCCACCGTTGATTATCATACTCGATTTTGGTGAAACCTGTCGCCACGAGAGGCATCTCGGCATGGACTAGCGGAGCTGCCATTTGACGCCTTTTAAGGAGCGTGGCATTCCGCGATTGCGTGTTTTTCCCTGCCTGCGTTCAAAGCTTTCGGTCGGCTTCTGGGTTTATCTGTCGTGCACGTTGACAACTTCGTTTTTTCGGGGCGAACAGGTGCTGCATGGCCGACGCTTGGATCGCTGGCCAGTTGCCCGAACCAGAGATTTCCATTCAAAACAGGATCTCTTCTGTTCACCTGCTCAGCACTACGCTGGCAAGGGCGAGTCAGGTGGAGGTCGTCTGGCTTTGGTTCCTTGGTGATTCCACGTACACGGCGCGTCAATCAGGGCCAGCCCTGCTTTGAAGCGATGAGTTTGCGGTCCATTGTGAAGCTGTATTGGCACCCGGACCCCTGAAACTACAGGCAAAACCCTGACTGAGATTAACGGTTAGGTCGACTTTGACGAATTATCCGAATTATCCGATTTTTAGTCGATGTCATTGCGAGCGCTGGTCGATAAGCCTTTTGAGCCAGTAGATGGGACGGTTCAATATTGTCCTTCGTCGGCTCAAAACAGGGGGGGAACCTGTTTCGGTGATGTTTCACAACACGCCATCCTAGCTTTCCATTGGTGAAGCCAGTGTCAATCCTCCGCCTTTCTTTCAGCATAACTCTTGCCGTCGCAGCCTTGCTGGCAAACGATCTTCAAGCCCAGCAATCCACCCTTGGCCGAAGCGTTCGACGAAGCGAACAAGCGGCGCGGGCCAATTGGCAACCAACGCGAACCAAGATTCGACAGACGCAAATCGCCGTTCCTCAAAACGAACGTCGAGCGACCACGCGAACGATCGAACAGGTGCAGGTTGAGGGACTCCCAAGTCCACCACCCGAGTCGGCATTTTCAATTATCTCTCCTTCGCAGGCAGAGCCGCTTGACGGTCAAATTACTTTGGCTCCCATTTACGAGGGTGAGATCGCTTGCGATCAGCTTCCAGGTGATTGCGGTTGCGATGATTCTGGTTGTGTTGGCTGCGACACGATCGGGTGCGACGGCGGCTGCGGTGCAAGCTGCTGCGGCGAATTCTGCGGCGGCAATGCGTGGCGTCCCTGCCTGACCTTGTGCATGCCACAAGACGGTTGGGCATCCTTTGAATTTCTAGGCTGGTGGCAAGACGGCATGCAATTGCCTCCTTTGGTCACGACAAGCGTTGGCTCCGGCGTCGCCCGACTGGAGGCTGGCGTTCTCGGTCTACCGGCGACACGTATTTTGGCAGGTGGCGATGCCTACCACGAAGATGCGCTTGATGGTGGCCGATTCCGCTTTGGCTTGTGGCTCGATAGCTGCCACACTTGGGGCGTCGGGGCTGAGTATTTCAGCCTTTCAAGTACGTCAGACCTCTTCGTTGCAAGCAGTCAGGGCAACCCCATTGACGGTCAAATTCTGGCCCGCCCCTTCTACGATGTTACTTTGGGCATAGAGGCTTCATCGCTGATCGCTTTTACGGATCTAACTTCAGGAACTGTTACTGTAGAAACTGATTCGAAGCTTCAGGGCGGTGGTTTCCGCTTTCGAAACCTAAGAAAGACGGATGAGGGATGCACTAACTGGTTCCTTTGCGGCTGTCCTGAACATTTCTGCAGTCGGACTGAGGTTGCTTTCGGCTATCGTTATCTTCAACTCGAGGAGGGGCTGAGGGTCACTGAAAACTCGATCGCCGCGGGCTCGCTTGCTACGGCAACAGGAACATTCGACATCTACGATAGCTTCCGAACACGCAACCAATTCAATGGCTTCGACTTTGGGTATATCACCCGTCGAACTCGCGGATTCTGGAGTTTGGAAACAGGAATCCGACTTGCTGTTGGAATCACACACCAGACCGTCAACATTGCCGGCCAGTCGACGAACGTCGATACCACTGGGGGCGGGCCATCAACAACGACTACTTACACCGGAGGCATGTTGGCTCTATCTTCGAATATTGGCAGCTATACTCAGGATGAATTCGCTGTCGTACCCGAACTCGACCTGAAAATCGGTTATCAAATGACCGAGCAGTTTAAACTTACACTCGGATACACCGGGATCTATTGGTCGAATGTTGTTCGCCCTGGTGATCAAATCGATCTGGATATAAACCAGAATTTGATACCACCACCGACTGTAGTTTCTGGATCGCACCCAAGCTTCGCCTTTGACACCACCGACTACTGGGTGCAAGGCCTCAACTTCGGCTGCGAATATCGGTGGTAGGAAAAACTCGGCTGGCAGGGCTTGTAACGCAAGCCAAAGTCAAGCCGGTTGGGCAAGTTGTCCGATAACAAACGAGTGTGCTGAATTCGCTTCCTCGTTTGCAGGCACACACTACCCTCAGGCAGGGTTGTCAGCCTTGTTGTAGCGTCCGAATGGAAGTCGGTCGCAGCGCATTTGACTCGGGCTTTTACGGAAAATAAGCATGGTTTGGCGAACAATATTTAGCGGCTTGAGCAAATCTTCAAGCAAAGGCACAAAAAAACGCAGGCAAAGAATGCTCCGCCTCGAACGGATGGAGAGACGCGAGTTGCTTGCAATAGATCTTGGAGCGATTACTGGAATCGCCTTCGTCGACGAAAATAGCGACGGCGACTCTCTGGGTGACCCACCGGTTCTGGTTGATGTCGGTGGAGACTTGGTTGGCCCGGGTACGCCGGGCGCCCAAGGAATACAGGTCCAGCTATTTCGTGATTCGAATTCCAATCTGAGTTTCGATGCTGGTGATGCTCTTGTCGGAACAGACATCACGGACCTTCTTGGCAACTATCGGTTTAACGGTTTGACGGAAGATCGATACTTCCTAGAGCAGGCGGCTGTCCCGCAGCTCAATACACCTACTTCAATCACCGTGGATATCACGGCGGATGATGCTGACGGCGAACGAGCTGTACTTATCGATGACTATTCTCTGACTTCTCAAACAGTGACTGCTGACGCCGCGAATCCAAACAACACCAACTTTTCATCGGCAAGCGAGGTGGTTGGTGGTGAACGCGACATCGAAGTCACTAACACTGCAGGAGTCGGGCAGGTGACCGTGCTGGTCGACACTGGGCCTGGAACGCTTTCGATTGGCTCATTAGGTAATGCGACCGGGACCGCACTGTTGCAGTATGACGGACTTGATGGCTCGATCTTACTTGACGCGGCTGGATTAACGAGTGTTTCCTTGACGGGAGATGCCACTGGCACACCAGTGGATCCTTCCGCCGGACTCGTGGTTTTCACCCGTTCCGATGCAGCCGGTGAATTATTGACGATCACGGTTTATACCGATGCGGGAAACGTATCGAATACCACGATCCCAGTACCGTTGAACGCTTCCAACACTGTCGAGACATTCGTTCCATTTTCCGCATTTAGCATCGTGTCTGGGGCGGGAGCTGACTTCACTGATGTCGGTGCTATCGAGGCATCTGTCACATTGGCTATCGACAGCGACGTGATTGCTTCGATTCTTGAATCGCGAAGGTCAGTGATTGTTGCTGAAAATATTGCTAACACGTTGCCAGTTGATTTGGGCGGCCAACTATTTGATGACAACTCGGTTGGGGGACAAAACAACGGTATCAAGGATGCAATGGAAGGTGGATTGCTGAACGTCGTGGTCAACCTTTACAAACTGCCGTCCGCTGGCGACGTCGTTGATCCGGCGACCGACACGCCACTGGCGAACACCACCACGTCCGTCGGTGGTGTGTATAACTTCACCGGACTCGATCCTGGCCATTACGCGGTCGTTGTTCCAGTGAGTCAATTCCAGTTGGGCGGCGCACTGCTGGGATATTCAAACAGCACTGGCAACGATCCGCCGAATGATCCGGATGACAATGTCGACCATGTCGATGACGGTACGACGCTTGTCAGCGGTGACGTGATATCTGGCACGATCACTCTGGAATCGAACAATGAGCCAATAGACGACGATGACGCGGACCCCAATACAAATACCACGCTTGATTTTGGTTTCTTTCCGCAGATTGATCTCGAAGTAACGAAAACAGTCAATGCCGGATTGTCGAACATCATTGCTGGTGGAAATGTTGTTTTCGATTTCTCAGTCGAAAACCTGGGACAGATCGACGGTACGTTGGTTGAATTGGTGGACGTTTTTCCCGCTGGTTTGACCTATGCCGGTAGCCAAAATGCGTCCGGTCCATTCACTGTCGGCGCTGCGGGAGCCACCATTACGGTTGACATCGGAGCGTTAGCCGCTGGCACCACCGCGACGATTCAGCTGTTGGCTAACATCGACGCGAACCAAACCGACGATATCACCAACACTGCCACGGCTGCCGGTTTTGAGCTGGAGGTTGACAATGGGAACAACAGTGATGACGAACTGTTGGAACTGGTTGAGAGTGACTTGGAAATCGTGAAATCTGCGACGCCCGATCCGGTGGATGCGGAAACCAGCTTAACCTACACGATGATGGTGACTAATAACGGTCCAGATTCTGCAACTGGAGTCACGGTCCTTGATACCTTGCCGACTGACGTTACTTTCGATTCGGGTGATGTTGATGGCGCCGCAGGACAAGTCAGCTTTGATATCCCGACCGGCATTCTTACTGCAAATATTGGAACGCTCGCAAATGGGGCGACATCCGTTGTGACCGTCAGCGTGACCGTCGGTGCCTCTTCCGCAGCCACCCTCAGCAACACAGCCACTGTTTCGGCGACGCCGAATACAGACTCGAATCCAAACAACAACAGTTCCAATATCTCGACTACAGTTAACAGATTTGTAGATCTTGATATCACCAAAACAGCCTCTGGAACTCCGATCTCAGGACAGAATGTAACGTACAGCATCACAGTCATGAACTCGGGCCCAAGTGAAGCAGCTGACATCCTTGTATTGGATACTCTCGATGCTGAGTTGACTTTTGTCAGCTTAGATCCCCTTGCATCGGGCGCAACGCATTCCCAGATCGGTCAGGATTTGACCTTTGACATTGGGACCTTGGCTTCGGGAGCATCAGCAACATTCGAATTCGATGTTGCGATTGCGTCATCCGCGATTGGCAATATTTCCAATAGTGCGAACGTTACGACCAGTGACTCGGACACCGATATGAATAATAATTCGGATTCGGTAGACATCGTAGCTGACAGCCAGATCGATTTGATTCTGGGTAAGTCTGTCGATTTGTTGACGGCGGTGCCAGGCAGTGACCAACTGATATATACGTTCAATGTCAGTCATGACACTGATAGTATCAGTGATGCAAACACAGTGGTGGTTACGGACACGATTCCAGCAGGTCTCAGTGGAGTTACGATTGATGCGCCGACGGCAGACAGTACCGATTACGATTCCATTACGGGTGTCCTGGCGGTTCAGTACAATCTGCTGGCCAATGGCGATACTCGAAGTTTTACACTGACGGCTGATGTTCTGGAGGACGCAACAGGAACTGTCATCAACAGTGCCAGCGTTTCGTCACTTGGAACAGACTTGGATCCTGGCAATAACGCTGCCTCGGTGTCGACAACATTGACACCTGACTTCGATGTGCAAGTTACCAAAGCCGCGGACGAAATAAATTCCGTGCCTGATGACACCGTGGTTTACACGGTGACCCTGACTAACACGGGGCCAAGTACGGCACCCGGTGTTATCTTGACTGATGTGCTACCAACGGGACTGACACTTGTTTCCGCGACACTTGACGGACAGACTGGGGCCGAAGCAGGGGGGATAATCACTTTTCCTGCAGTCAATATGTCCAGTGGCCAAGTCGCCACTGCCACGTTGACGTTCACTGTTGATACTGCGACCGATGGAGTGGTGACCAACACGGCCAGTGTTCAGGATCTTTCATCGGCGGGAGAGAATGACATCAACAATAACTCCGCCTCGTCAGACATCACTGTCGTTGCTGAGGCGGATTTGAATGTCACCCAAATAGTATCTTCGGTGGCATCTCAGGTCGGTGCTTCCCTGACGTACGAAATCACAGTATCGAACGCCGGCCCGTCACCGGCAACAAGTGTCATCATCGCCGATTCACTTCCAACTGGTGTCAGCTTTGTCAGTGGGACTGGCCCCGGTGGAGAAATCTTGACTGAGGTCGGTGGGGTCGTGACCGGAAATGTAGCTTCGCTGGCAAGCGGTGCCTCTGTGGACATGACGGTCATTGTCAGCATCGACGCTGGTGCGCCCAGCAGTGTTGTAAACAGTGTTACCGTTTCATCCTCCACGGGGGACTCTAACTCCGCGAACGATACTGCAATCGCAACCACAACGGTCGATCCGAAAAACTCCAGTATTTCGGGGTCTGTCTACATCGATGCCAATAACAACGGCATCAAGGAACCGGGCGAAGGGCCTATCGCTGGCGTCCAACTCACGCTCGAAGGTACCGATCTGGTGGGAGCCATTTCGACTCAGGTGGTCATTACCGATGCGAACGGCGATTATTCCTTCACAGGCTTGGCTCAGGGGACTTACGCCGTCACCGAAGCACAGCCAGAATCCTATCGAGATGGCACGGTGACTGTCGGGATCGGTGCGACAGCCACGGTTGGCGAAAATATGTTCACCCAAATCGTATTGGGTGAAAGCACCGACGCAACCGAGTTCAACTTTGGTGAGTTGTTTCAACTTCTTTCAAAGAGGTGGTTCCTGTCGACGTCCTAGTGACGAAGTTGGTTTGAAACTTGCTGCTTTACCACTGGGAGTCGGTGGAATTCGGTAAAGCGGGCATTGGATTCAAACCAAAAGCCAGGGAACAGCAATGTTCGGCCTTCGGGGGGAGGCCGAACGTTGCATTGCCTCTAATCTTTCTTGATAACACCGAAAAGGTGACCGCCGACAGCGTCGTGTTGCCAAGTGCCGGCGTACCTGCCGGAATGGATCAGTACCCGTGCTCCAAATGTTCCCATGCCGGGAATCCAGAATGAATCCATGGTGATCACGGGAGTTTTGCCAGCCCACAGGATTTTGAGATCCAGCGGAATTTCACTGTCGATATCGCCATACTTGATGCGAGCTGTCAGGCGATACATATCAGGTTGCGGAAGCTTCTCGCATTTGCTGATGGTGTAAGCCTCTGGCTTGGGCAAAGTATCTGATTTGCCTTCAATGGTGAAGTTGCCAACGAACTTCGCTCCACTGAGGTACTTTGCCAAACGCTGTTCCCGCTCCGCATTTTCGTTCTCGGCAGGCTTTGCTGTTGCATCTGTTTTTTCGAGCAATTTGCTTTCGCTCTGCAATGCCTTGGCTTTTTCTGCCTGCGGTGCCTTCGCTTCTTGGCCCTCTGATTTTTGCGGAATGATCATCGGAACGATCATGGCCAAGACCAGACAGCATGCTTCAGTGCGTTTCATCTCAGAATCTCCGGGCACGCGTGTTGTTTACGTTGAAATCTTCAAGCGGTCGCAGTCTTCAAGCTGGGATGCTCAAGTCCCAATTGGAACACCACGTTTTGAGAGGTATTGTTGCCGAATAATGATGGTTGCATCTCCGCCCTGGACAAGCAACCGGCTATTGGCCCATTTCTCTGGGGTTTGGGTTGATGGCTCAACAGGCAAAGTCGTTTCAAGGTATTGTGGAGGCTAATTGTAACATTAGGATGAAGCACGCTCTGTTGTGCAGCACGAGGAAGCGCGGGTGACCGACGTTTGGTAATGACTTTTGGTCGATCGCGAGTCACGGTCCCGGGAATCAACGTGATTGCCACGCAGTGATTGAATTTCTAACCTGACTGTCCGGACAAGTAAGAACCGAAACTTGGAATGACGAATGATCAATCACTCTGTGTCGCAACTCATTTTTCCGGTTTCCACGGTGTTGTTTGCGATTTGCCTGACCAATGGGTGTTCCCAAGAACAGCAAAACGCAGTTCTATTACGACGCGAAAATCTGGCCCATTTAGGAACATCTTATCTTGAATGGTACAAAGTGAAGCAGTCGTCACCGGGAAACGCAGAGGAGTTCACACAGTGGATGCTGGAAACTGACAATGCCAATATTCTTGGTAGCGCCAGGAACAGCCTGACCGAAGGTGACGTGATAATGATCTGGAACGGAGATCTTACAGACGAACCTGCCAATGCGGGATATGTTGTCGCTTTTGAGGCCCCCACGCCAGCCAAGGGTGGTTACGTGGTCATGGGAGATGCGTCAGTTAAACTGATGACTGCTAAAGAATTCGCGGCATCCACAATGTTGCCTCAGCGTTAGCAAGAGTAGGTTTTTTGCAGTTGTAGCGATTTGGATAGGTGCTCCCCGATAGGTGCTGTTCGGCATGTGCTGGAGTGCTTTTTACGCAACGGGAACGATCTGCAGGACCTCGGCTTTCTTTCCATACGGCTGTTCGTGTGCCAGTGGAAGGAAGAATGCACGCTGGGAGGGTCATGACGATCGACTCGGATTTGCCCGATTTGCGAGACTCTGACGCTTGCTGTGACGTTTCTGGTCACGAAAACCTTGCCTGCATACAGAAGCGGTGCCGAAGAGATGTCCTGATCGACCTGCTAAACCATCGATGTGCGGATCGCGAATGGTATCGCAATTTCGCCAATGATGTGTCAGCTCTCCCAACAACGCTGCGCTGGTCGTTTCCATTCCCCAATCCGACAGACGCATGATGCAGTATCGGCCCCCCAACCTTAGACAGATATCCGTAAGCCCTTCTGTGCCTCCAACTGGAGGTTTGAGTATCGATCCAGCCAACACCGGGCTCGATCCTGTTGTCGGTTTGCCTGCTATTGAAGCGATGTATCGTCACGACATGTTGTTGTGTATTAACTCACATGAAATTCGGGTTGACGAGATTTTGCGCAACCCAACGCTGCAGAACCAGCTGGTGGATACAGACGGTCCCTATTGCAAGACAGGGCAGAATCCCTTGAAGACGTTGCGCGTTGATCATCCACACACAATCGATGTCTCGGCTACAGACATCTTGTCGAGATCAACCGAGAACGGCGGCCCGGAAGAACCCATCCGGCAGATGGACGTCAATGATCGGCATTCAATGCGATTTGAGACTACTCACACGCCTTCTGTAACGTCAGGATCGTATTCCGATTGCGCCGTTTCCGTGATTGCGCAGGGAGAATTCGCTGCGGATGGTCGCGGTCGCATGGCAAGTATTGTTGTCGGTGCTCAGCACCCATTCAACGCGATACTGGCCTCTGCTACGAGCATGAAGTCAGTGATCCGACCGGCATTGCACGATCGGTTGATGGCTTGCCAGTCCGCACCGAATTCGGTCAGATCAAGCAATCCAACGATGCCAACGGGCGTGGACAGACCACGCCCGGAACACACGCCGATCTCAAACACGGGGCAAATCAGCACTCGCCCAAAGTTTGGCTGCGATTCTGAAATGACAACAATCACTTCAGCAACCTTTAGAAAAGAAGATGACTCACAATCGACAGAGGCTGAGGTTCTGTTTGGTCACCGTGCGATCATAGGTGGGCAGGATATTTCAAGGTCACTTGTATCTCGGAATTCTAAAACCAATCCGGGATTGGATTTTGCCGAGAATCGGGAGGTCAATGCCGTTGCCTTGCTACAAAAGTCTCCCACTAGCGGTGTAAGATCCGTAACGCCGGCAACAGTAGGACCGACACATCCGCTTGTTCAGGGAACTACGCTGAGCTTCGTCTATAGGGTTGGCGGACAAATGGTGCGTTGGGTAATCGGAAATGTATTACTGCCTATTGGATCAGTAGACAACGCAAGCGGTCGATCCCCAGAACAAGCTGTGAGCATACTGCTGGTCACTCAGTCAAACGCGACAGATCCGATTTTCTCCACTGACATTGGTTCATGGTTGAAAAACAATCGTCGTGCAGTGTTCGTCGACATTCACCGGGTCTTGCTGACTGAGGCAGCAGTGGGAAAGATGACCGGGCAGGGTGGATTCGAGATCTCTTTTACGAACTTCGGAACGCTGGCAGCGGGATGCATTTACTCAAACCAAACGATTGTTCTTCAATCTCGAAACCCAAGGTGCCTCACCCGTGTTGCCAACTCACTCTGTTTGGTCAAAGCGTCGGGTTGGATGAAGGGATTGGAACTGACCAACCCAACCATTTCAATCAATTGTGACCCGTCCACGATATTCGAACCCAAAGCCATTTGTGTTTTGCAGGCAGGCAATGGAGCAGCAGAGCGAGAACCAGAGATTGAAGGTTTGCACCGGTCCAACACTGCAGAGAGGACGGGTGAAGACAGTTGCCAGATGGATGAGAAAGCTAATCAGGAATTGTCGCGTGAGGTTGCGACGCAGTCCATGCATAGGAAATTGCAGATTGCCAGCCCGGTGGGTGACATCGATCCATGCCACTACGAAACAAGTGGACAACTGGGGACCGACCACAGAAGGCTGCAACTCTCATTGACACAACCGGTCATCGCTACGCCGTCTTCACTCAGCGATGCTGTCTGCGAAGCGGTTCAATATGTGTTGTTCAACGCGTCGACCACGTCATGGGCTTATGGGGACAGTTGCGCGGCTGAGCCCCAACCGAATGCTGTCCCCGCGGGACGCATCAAGGCAAATTCACCGGTTGATATGTTTACACACGGCAGTCACGCCGTCAGTGGATCGAAAGAAGAACAAGGCGATGTTGATTGTAAACGTCTGCTGTCGGGTCACCGATGCGGACAGTCACTGACGGATATCTATTGTGGCCATGAGGCCTCTGAAGAGTTGCCGGCGGGGTTGGTTGCGAGTGTGACATTGATAGACGTACTGGCACGCCACCAGTTTCCCTCATCTGCAGCTCAATACGATTTTGCCATGCGTTCTGGAGAAACGAAGTCGGTGATGCAGGCAGCTACGAGGTTCTTTTTCAGGCAACGCTTGCGACCTCAGCAGTCCCACGTCGATGACGTAGAAGCACGTTTCCCCGCAAACTTAGTCAAGGTCGATATTGTTGATTGCGGTCAGGCGTCCCACGCGATTGTTCCAGCACTGCCAGTATCAGCGTCGTGTCGACCCAAGACAGACATCATCGACGTACTTGTGACCCAGCCAGAGACTACCTGCCTCAGGCACCAAGTGCACCATTCAACAGTCGTATTGCCAAGCAAGGCTACTCGTGCATGGACCGTCATGGTTATCCCGCAGTACTGCAACCGAGCATCGTCAAGCAGACGCATTGACCCCAGCGTGCGGCGAGCGAAGAGCAGAATGCAGGTTTCAGAACACTATTTTCCTCCCTTGCGGACATTTCAGCTGCCGCAGTTGGTCCTTGCTGATTATTTAAATCACAAGATGCATGCCGTCAGCGGTTCGCAATTTGATGTCGGTGTTCAGGACCTCGGGATCAGGTCGAATGGAACGCATCCTGACGATGGCAGTGCAATTGTTCAAGCCACGAAATCGAAAAAGGTTCGATCACGCGGGCCGGAAACAACGAATCGGGGCACAAACACGTGTGTTACCAACCTGGCTTTTCGCCAGCTAAGAATTTTGCGTTATTTACGACGCTACACGAACCCGCTGCGTAGTTATTTGCAAGCAAATTGGTCGCTCTCTGAAATTCTCGCAACTCGAGACGAAATCAACGATGGTTTGCAAACGGCCAGAAGCCAACTCCTTGTGATGACCGACAAGCGATCACTCGATTACTTGTTTCGCGGCAATCGCAATTCATTGATCTCAGAACGATTGGTAGTGTCGGGTTCACAAGGTTGGCATGAGCAATTTGCAGCGGCAGACCCCCAAGCTGCGAAATTCCGATTTGCTCACATGGTCGCCACTGACCAGGAGGGAACAATGGACGATTGTTTCAAAATGACATTGCTTGCTCACCAGCGGTCCCGCCCAGTGTTTGCAACTTCAGAGATGGATGTTGCGAACACGGTCGTTGAGTTTGGTATTAGTAGTCATGGGCAATGGATGGTTCAAGGCCATGTGTGTAGTGGAATGGGCATTGAATCTGGCATGGCTGCTACGTTCAGATCGACAACTGAAGTTGCAGCCAGTGCGGATTTATATGGAATGAATTCAGGATCGAATACTGTTGAGAACCCAGGATTGTTGCCAAGCTCAGTAGTCTCTAGCTTTCTCGCCTTCGAACAAATGGACGACCATCAACTGACTCTTGCTTCACGTGATTGGCAACCACTTTTTGCTCAATCATCAGTGGTTCAGAGTAATGTCTGTTTGCCCTTGACTGGCCTAATGGACGACGGCGTAGTTCGGGTATTGAGTGGAATGGGCACGATTGACTGCATCGCATCGACCGCTAACGCTGATACTTGCGAAGCTATGGACGACTGCCCAGGTGTTGCAGTTCCGGTCAAACAGGATCCTGAAGGACAGCGAACACCCCTTGCCAGAATCTCCAGTTTTCACCAGAGCATTGAGATGACCGAGGCCTGTCGGTACCAGACCTGTTCAGAAGAAGCTGATCTACGAGCAGCATGAAACGCTGAGCGAGATGGCAGGACGAGAAAATTTTCACTTCCTGCTGGTGATTGATTTGCAATTTTTCATACGTGTTGGACATCAGTAAATTGGACTCGCCGGCGCTGACGACCATGTCCTATCACGGCGAATCCCCAGTCCGACTGCATTATTTCTTCTGAGTCAGCAAATTCACGAATTAGCCAACCACGTCTAGCTGCTGGTGAACTGGATGGAGGCGAACGCCGTCGCCGTTCAATTTCGGAGTTTTCTA
Source organism: Rubripirellula sp. (assembly GCA_028823035.1). Classification (GTDB taxonomy): domain Bacteria; phylum Planctomycetota; class Planctomycetia; order Pirellulales; family Pirellulaceae; genus Rubripirellula. The sequence goes on along the minus strand of JAPKCI010000057.1, from coordinate 10,396 downwards.
CCAAACGGATGCCGGGTACCGTGACCAACAATTGCTGGTAATAGCCATCGTTGGACAATTCGTGATATCGTAAATCCACCTTTTTGCGAGCGGCCCACTCTGCGTCAGTACCCAGTTCATCGATCAGGACTCGCTTGGTCAGCCAATCGACACGTCCGATGGCGTCCGAAACGTCGGACGGGTCTTTTCGGAAGGCGAGAACAGCATTAAGCAACTCACGCCAGCGGATGAGTACTTGAGGGGCTTCACCACGCAGGTCTGCAGGGACGCTGGCAACAAAGTTTTCGGCTGCCGAAAGATAGGCTTTCTGGATGTCCAAAGCAGACATCTCGCCACGGTTGGTGGCAACTCTCGAAACCAGATTCCAATCGGTGGCGATCCGGTGAATCGCTTTGAGCGGGGACTTCAATAAAGGCAGCTTTGCACGATGTTTCGATTCAATCATGTCCAGCAACAGTGAAACAGATCCGACCTTTACATACTCAGCAAGATCAGAGAGGTTTGAGTCGGAGAGACCAATCTGAAAACGCTGCTTTCTGCCGAACATCTGTTTGGTAGATGCGAGAGAAAAAAATGATTTTGCACAAAACTGTCCGAGCCAATGACCATGCACAAAGATCGGTCTTTCTCCTTTGAATCCTCCCATATCTGATACCGCATCGATTGCCATTGCCTTTGCGCTCAACTGATACCGCCCGCTGGGATCCAGAACTCCCGTCCCGCAAATCGCCACCCGCGACACAAGGAAGGCGGTTAGGTACTTGCGTTGTCGGCGAAAAGAAACATGACGGGCCACAAAGCGAAGGACGATGACGGTAGGTAAATGAACGCAGCGCAATACCCCCAACAACGGGTTCGACAACCAGCCGGGAACACTCTCGAACAGGTCTTGCGGACGATCAAGCGAAACTGTCTGTCCTTTAAACAACTTGCAAAGAAGAATCACGCAGAGAATACCTGCCATGACTGGTAGCGAAATTACCAGACTGATCACCTGCATTGCCCACAGCAGCAGAATAAAACCCCGATAGATAAGCAGCCAAATGCCACTTGCTACATCTGTTTGATAGTTTTCATGACATCCATAGACATGCCCTAGTGCATCACTGCTGTTCTTGAGAATTCTGATGTCAAAACCGGTCAATGAATCGGCCGCCGCATCCGTGGCCAATGCATCGATTGACTTCTGGCAAGCAAGTAACTCAGTTGGTTCGCGAACCTCTGGAGTCGCAATCTCGATAAACCCGCCGGGATTCGAATGCATGGTCGGATGAGACTCGAAGGTTACCGCGCCGCCGTTGGCAAGAAACAGTTGTTCATGATCAAACACGCCGGCTACGGTTGGTTGATCACGACGGATTGCGTCGCACAATGCGGAATAAACTTTATGTGATGCTGGCAGATCCTTCTGTTCGATCTGATCGCTGCCTACGATCAGTGTGGCGTACTCCGTTTCCATGCCGATCAACCGGGACACCAATGGGCGTGGGGCCTCGCAGTTTGGCCGCGTGTCTGGCTTGGGCTGATGGTCAGCACGCCAACGTGGTTGGCCCCGCTTTCTATCGGAGTGACCTGCGTCCCGAGGGCGATGTTTGCGCGTCAATCCATGCCCTTTCGAAATTTGTCGCCATACGCGGAAGATGCGACCGATCGGTCTCGGGGGCAATTTGACGCCCCGAGGAATCCGAACAGTACCCGAAATATTTGGATCACGTGAGTTCGCACTCGACGACGATCAATCGCTGCATTTTAACGGTTCGGGACCGCTGGACCCCCAATAAAATTCAGACAACGAATAGAAGCAGAGGCTGGCTAGCTGAAGGTCAGCGTGGGCCTGAACCAAGCATCAAACTGAACCAAGCATCAAACTGAACCAAGCATCAAACTGAACGAAGCATCAAACTGAACGAAGCATCAAATTGTAAGGTTTGGCGAAACAGCCGAATCATGAATCAATCTTCAGTTGCAGTCGCAAGAGTTCCAGCACGGCCCCTGCCGCTTCGTAGCCCTTATTGCCAACTGTCCCGCCGCTTCGATTGATGGCTTGTTCCAGAGTGTTGCAGGTCAACAAACCAAAGGCGATGGGCACACGTTGTCGGATTCCCATTTCCATCAGCGACAGGCTTACAGCACGATTGATATGTTCATCGTGGGTGGTTTCGCCTTTGACGACACACCCCAAAGCAACGGCAGCAATCACGTCTGGCTGCTCGATCACGCGTTGGACAATGCTCGGCAATTCCCATGCACCAGGCACACGCACGACGGGCACATTTTCGTCAGCGTAGCCTGCCTCTGCCAGTGTTTCGCGGGCAGCCGCCACCAGTGAATCGCAGATCGCAGGGTTGTAACGGCTGGCAACTATGAAGATTTTTCCTGCCGGTACGGCACCATCAAGCCCAGTAATTTCAGTTGACATCCTTCAAACTCATCAAAAATTCAGCATTGTTTTGTGTCTTACGCAGTTGGTTGATGAGGTTCTGCATTCCATCGGCTGGCGACGATTCTGCTAGAGTTTGCCTGAGCGTCGTGATGCGGCGTAATTCTTCAGGGTCCATCAACATTTCCTCCCGTCTTGTTCCACTCGCACTGATGTCAATGGCGGGCCAAATCCGCCGATCAACCAGATCTCGGTTAAGAACGATTTCGAGGTTTCCTGTACCTTTGAATTCTTCAAAAATCACATCATCCATGCGGCTGCCTGTTTCCACCAACGCCGTTGCGAGGATGGTAAGTGAGCCTCCTTCTTCGATTTTGCGGGCTGACCCAAACAGTGATTTTGGTTTTTGTAAAGCACCTGCATCGAGACCTCCGGTCAGCAGTTTACCCGTGGCTTCACCTTCACTGTTATGCGCTCGGGCCAAGCGGGTTATGGAATCAAGGAAGATCACCACGTCGACGCCCGTCTCAACCATCCGTTTGGCTTTCTCAATCACCATTTGAGCGACTTGAATGTGTCGTTGTGCTGGTTCATCGAAGGTGCTGCTGATGACTTCGCACTGAGGCCCGCGTACCTCTCGCTCCATGTCCGTTACTTCTTCGGGCCGCTCATCGATCAACAGTACGAAGACGTAGGCCTCGGGGTAGTTTTGCAACACGGCACGTGCCATTTGTTGCATCAGGATCGTTTTGCCGGCGCGGGGTGGGCTGACGATTAATCCTCGTTGACCAAAACCGATCGGTGTCAGCATGTCGACCACACGCGTGCTCAACTCGTCGCTTTTGTGTTCCATGATGATCCGCATGCTGGGATGCAGCGGTGTCAGTTCTTCAAACGGCAGTACATCTTGCCGTTGCATGGGATCATTCCGGTTGATCGCTTCGATTCTAAGTAAGGCAAAGTAGCGTTCATTCTCCTTGGGGGGACGGATTTGACCGGCTACATGGCTACCCGTCTGTAATCCGAACCGTCGAATCTGGCTTGGCGAAACGTAGATATCATCGGGACACGACAAATAGTGATAATTGGGACTGCGCAGGAAACCGAAACCGTCAGGAAGGATTTCAAGCGTTCCTTCCCCGTACATCAAACCGTCGGCTTTCATCCGGTGCTTGAGAATTTTGAAGATCAATTCCTGACGCGGCACGTCTGCAAAGTCGTTGAGTCCCTCAGCCTGTGCCTGCTTCAACAAGTCATCAAGTGACTTCTTCTGCAACTCGGCAATGTTGAAAGGCCGAATTTCGGTCTTTGCCGCAGACGGAATTCCGACTCGTTCGCCAGCCTTGTTGGCTTCACTGACGATCTCTTCAGGAAGCGAAAGCGGATCTCGTTCCGCATCTAATTCACGGATGCGCTGATCCACTTCTTTGTCCGGGTGCCTCGGCGTCCCCTGGCTTTGGCGGTAATCACGGTATTCACGCTGTCCGTTCTTGCGTCTGGACCCTGAGTTGTCACGTGACGGCGGATGATTAGGGGACATGGTTGTCCAGAGTAGTTGGAGAGGAGAGATAGGAAGGGAAGAGAGAAAAGAGTTGATTATTGGAAAGGTGCTTCGAAGGGCTGCCGCCGTCATTAATGGAACATGAATTTTTTGGTCAGCCCGCTATTTCGGCGGGGTGATACTTTGCCGTGCCTGAGAAAACATGGACTGGTACTAGTTTCTGGTTGTGTTGTCGGCGGGGTTGGAAATGTCTTGCTGAAGACAATGTCCATGATCAGTCGTCGAAGCATGCGTATCGAGTAGGGAACTCCATAATACATTGATGGTGTCGCCCAAGTCAGCAATTGTGCCGTTGTTTAAAATTACGTGGGTGCTGAGTCGCTTCTTTTGTTCGATTTCCAGTTGGTTTTTCTCCCGTGCACGCAATTGCGAGCTATCCCAACCGCGTGTCACAACTCGCCGGATCCGCAAATCCTGATCGGCGTCGACACACCAGATTTCGTCGCAACTACAGTCCCAGCCCGATTTGAAAAGTAGAGGAACATCCAGAATCGCCACCGCGTCACCTCGCTGTTGAGATGTGATCAGCTGATCCTTGATGAGACGTCTGGTCCTCGGGTGGATCAGACTCTCAAGGTATTCTAGTCTGCTACGACTGGCATCGTCATCCCCGAAAACTATCGAGGACAGCTTTAGACGGTCGATTCGTCCGTCCTTACCAAGGATTCTGGGGCCGAAGTGGTTGATCAAGTCAGCCTGAATCCCCGCCTCTTCCATCACGGCTCGCGCAATAAGGTCAGCATTGATCCAAGTAGCGCCGAGTTCTGCTAAATATTCGGCAACGGTAGATTTTCCGCCCGCCGGGGTTCCGACGATTCCCAGCACAATCATGACGCGAATCAATCCCCGCTCGGGTCCGTCAGCAAAAGACATGTACGAATCGTAAACATAAGGGTGTTCCACCTTACCACAGAAATAGTTGAACTGTCCTCTGTCTGGTTACTCCATCGAGCGGGGAACTGCCCAATGTCTGTCATTCTTGAACCAAAGATCGGCTGTTGCGGGGTGGCTACGGTTGCGTCTGTTCGGGAAGATAGAGGAACGTGTGGCAATTCGGGCATCGAATCAACATCGACATTCTCAGTCGATCGATATACTGCGTTGTCAGCACTTGGTAACAACCACCGCATGATTCGTCCTCGACCGGGGCCAGAGCGTCTTCTCCTCTGGCTTTGATTACGCGTCGATATTCAACCATTATTGCTGCGGGAATTACTTTCTCTGTTTCAATTAGTTCCGCGTCCACACGTTCCAACTCTGCTTCCAATTCAGCCGTTTTTGTCTCGACATCGGAGATTCGTTTTTGTTGGTCGGATTTCTGTTTTTTCAGTTCTGTAGAAACTTCCTGAACTTGCGTTTCAAGTCTATCGATCGAGTCCATGGCTTCGAGGATTTCATCGCTGAGCACACTGTTGGCTTGTTTGTCGGCCGCTATCTGCTCTTTCAGTAAGTTAAACTCTCTGTTGCTGGCAGCCGAGTTCAGCTTTGTCTGCAGTTGTTCGATCTGGGCTTCTCGAGACTTGAGTTGCAGTTGCTTTTCGTCGGACAACATGGTGGATTTTATTAAAAGTTCCTTCACCCTATGTAGCTCAGAATCAGCCTTCGCAACCAGGGCTTCGCCTGCCGCAATCTGCCTTGGCCCTCGCCCAATCTGACCATTCAGATCAGTCCGCTGCCGATGGATCCGATGCAACTTGCGTAGGAGACCTGTGCTAATTTCGATTTTGGTATCGCTGGACATGTACTCTGAAGCCGTAATAGAAGGCGAAGGAAACGCCCGGCAGCTCATGCAACAATCCGATGCAAAGTCATGTTTTGTGCCAGCATGACATTCGCAGTCCACCAAGCGGGGGCGTTATATCTAGCATATCGCCCCGGCCGGTTTTCCACACCGACCTAGGGGGTGAAAAAAATGCAAACCGTCGGGATGGACCAGAAAGCTGGATAATCTGGGCTGCTGCGTTAGCGATCGGCAACGAAATAACGAGCTGGTTTCGGCTCAGATAAGCGAAGTCTCGGCCCAGATAAGTGAAGACTCAGTCCGGCGAACGATCAGTTGCAGAAAACTGATCGTCCGCTGGTCTGTCAACACGAGGTCGATTAAGCAGCTGTTTTCAAGAAAGAAGTAAGTCGATCGGCACGCGATGGGCTCTGCAGCTTGGCGACGGCTTTGGCTTCAATTTGCCGGACTCGTTCACGAGTCACTTTGAAGATGCGTCCACATTCTTCCAAGGTGTAGGAATACCCATCGGCCAAGCCATACCTGAGGCGGATAATTTCACGCTCGCGGTAGGTTAACGTTTTAAGCAGTTCGTCGATTTTCCCGCGCAGGATGCTCCCAGCGGCCGAACGGACGGGATTGTGACTGTCGCTATCCTCGATGAACTCGCCGAAACTGCTGTCTTCACCTTCACCGACGGGTCGGTCCAGGCTGACGGGGTGCCGGCCGATGTCCATGACCCGACGAACTTCGTCGAGTGGCACCTCGGTTGCCTGGCTGATTTCTTCGTAGGTGGGCTCCCGCCTCAGGTCTTGCGTCAATGCTTTTTGAGTCTGACGCAATTTGCTCAGAACATCGATCATGTGTACAGGGATGCGAATGGTGCGGGCTTGGTCAGCGATGGCACGCGTAATCGCCTGACGAATCCACCAGGTCGCGTAGGTGCTGAACTTGAAACCGCGACGGTACTCGTACTTGTCAACTGCTCGCATCAAACCGGTGTTTCCTTCCTGGATCAGGTCCAAGAACGACATGCCTCGGTTGCGATACTTTTTGGCAATCGAGACAACCAGTCGCAAGTTGCCACTGCTCAGCTGACGTTTGGTCGCTTCGTACTCTTCGAAATGTTTGCGGACTTTGACCATGCGGTTGTGCAAGCTGGTCGGACTCTCTTGAGTCACCAGCATCAACTCGCGCTGTTCCTGTCGCAGGTCAGCTGCTTCATCGCGGCTGACGGCGTCATGACCCAATTCAGCCAGTCGCGTTCGGATGAAGGTCATGCGTTGCGAAATGTCCTCCAGTTGCTTCAGCATGGGGGTGACGCGGCGGCTTCGCAAACTGAGTTCTTCGACCAGGTTTAGGCATTTGCGACGATTGCTAATGAAGCGGCGTCGCACCTCAACCTTCAAGCGAGGGGAAGTGCTCTTGCGTACCAACAGCTCAAAGTCTGCCTTGTTCTGTCGAATCAGGACGTCCAGAGTACGCAGGTTGTGTGGCATGCGAGCGCTGACCTGTTCCTTGGTCAATCGTTCCGTCAAAGATACTTTGATTGTGCGGTCGAATGGCAATTCACCACTGTGCACACGGTGCAGCGTCTGAACCGTGGCTCGCATTGCGTAGTCGGATTCCAGCAGTGTGCGACGAAAAAGTCTCCTAGTGATTTCGATCTTTTTTGCCAATGATATTTCTTCTTCCCGACTAAGCAACGGGATCTCAGCCATCTGGCTCAGATACATCCGAATCGGATCGTCACTGGGCTTGGGCATCTCAATCGCTGCGGCAGACAGCGTCACGGATTCCATGCGATCGCGATCAGAGCGACCTGACGACTCACGCATCTCAGCGACGTTGGGTTCTGGGCTGCGAACCGCTTTTGCTTTGGCCGACGCAGCATCGACCAATTGAATTCCACTGCGCTCGATTGCAAACAACAATCGGTCTAATTTTTCGGGGCTGACGTCCTCGTCTGGAAGGTAGGTATTCACGTCTTCGTAAGTCAGGAATCCGTCCTGAATACCGCGGGAAACCAGAGAAGACAGTTGTTGATCCATCAATTGCATATCTAAAAACCTCATGTTTTACACGCCATCATGGCACGTGGGTCAAATGGAAATCCGTTTCAGTTGCAGTGTGTTGAGCGTGGGCTCCTTTGTTTATTGCAGAGACTGACTGGGTCGTCGGAATCAATTGCAAAATGGTTCGGCAATCAGGAATCGTTCCTGATGCCATGCTGTAGACGCGCCTTGTCCACGATTGCCTTTAACAAGGCGTCCTCGTCGTCTTCTGGCATTGACGCTGATGCCAGTTTTTCGATTTGCCGGTCCTGTTCATCTGAGAATTCGCGTTCCCGGAAACGGGTCACAATTGCCGTATAGCGATCCTCAGGACTTTCCGGCAGTTTGCCTGCTTTGTCGTGTACTCGCTCTTGAAGTGTCACAATCTGATTCTTCAAAGCCTCATTCTCGACAAGCAATAAAATGGAGTCGATATCCAGGCTGTGTCCCTGTAAATCGAGATCCTGATAGGCGGTGAGCAGCATTTTAGCAGCCATTCCTTCGAGCCACTGAATATCAATGGCTTCGACAGCCATCGCTGCCAACTCGGGATTTTCAATCAATGTTTCAAACAGATCGCGTTCCAAGCCAGTCATGGGCTTCAGCGAGACCGGGCCAGAAGCAGAGGCATTCGCCGGGTCGCCCGCTACCTCCTGGCGACGAGTAACCATGCTCCCGCCATCAGTCAAATCGCTGTCAGTCCCGTCGGCGGACTCTTGTAGTGCGGCGTTGGGGTCGGTTGTGGCTGATGGACGCACTGAGGCGTGTCGATTACTCGGGTGATCCATCGCACCGCGTGCTGGACGCACTGTAGAGCGTTTTGTTCCCTTTCTCAGTACTTCTAAACGCTGTTCGAGTCGCTCGACTTTGAACTCAAATCGTTTCGACATTCGATTGAGCAACTGATCGACTCGCAGTCCGTCCGGGGCCTTGGCGACAATCTTCAGCATTTTGTCGACCGCCGAAGCCACCGCGTGTGTGTCTCGGTTGAAATCAACTCCCTGAGTCAATCTGGATAACTTGTGGTCCAGAGCATCAGGAGCATCGCGTGCACTTTCTTCAAACGCCTCGCGACCATGGGCAGCCACGAAATCAGCTGGATCGCTGCCGTCGGGCAGCGTCATGACCCGCAAGTCGACGTCGGCAGAAATGAACAACTCAAGGACTTCGTCGGCACGATTTTGACCTGCTGCATCCCCGTCGAGCACAAGGACGACGCGTTCGGCAAAGCGGCGGAGGATTTTCACATGCTGCTCACCGAGCGCTGTCCCCAGCACGGCGACGGATGTTTCGATCCCCGCCTGTCGACTGGCGACCACATCGGTGTAGCCCTCCATCACCATGACCTCGCCTGAACGGCGAATGGCATCGCGAGCCAACTGCAGGCCATAGAGTTGCTGTGACTTGCGAAACAACAGTGTCTCACGACCGTTGATGTACTTGCCACCTGCGCGATCTCCGTGCCGTTTGGCAATGGCAGGAATGACACGCCCACCTAACGCAATTGTGCGTTCCTGTAAATCATGAATAGGAAACATCAACCGACCGCGAAACATATCGACGTATCCGTCACCCGTGCGTTTTGGAGAGGCGACACCGCAGGCGTGCGCGACTTCGCCGCTGAACTGGTGACGCTTCAGAAGATCGACTGCGTAGTTCCAGGAATCAGGGGAGAAACCGATGCGAAATCGCTCGCGACTCTCGTCGGTGATTCCTCGAGATTCGAGGTACTCTCTTGCGATCCGGGCGTCCTGGTCGTCACTTTGCAGGTGCTCAAAGTAAGCATCTGAAATCAGGTTGATGGCCGACAGCAAGGTCGCTTTGTCTTCCGGACTGCCGGGCTTGGATTGTTTGCCTCGGGTGTACTCTTCGACCGGGATACCGGCTAGTTCTGCCAAGGTGCGGATCGCTGTTGGGAAATCGGTCCCGTCACGCTTCATTACAAAACTGAAAACATCGCCACCGATATCACACGGCCAGCATTTCCATGTTTGGCGTTCCTGATTCACCGTCATGGAGGGCCGGCGGTCGTTGTGCCACGGGCAGCGGGCAACCAGATTGCGGCCCTGAGGCTGCAATTCAACCGTTGCACCGATGACATCTGCGATGTCAACCGCGCTACGTACACGCTCTTTCAGGTCGAAGTCCTGAGGTAGGGACAAACGACAACTCCATTGAAAGTGACAACTCAAACACGCAAACGCGACGCACAGTACCCACGTAGGCACCAGAAGAACACTCGCGTGATTCTTCCTTGGTCGCTTCACCTATTCAAGCCGGCGAAACTTTTCCAATCGGTCCACCCGCCGTGATAGTCACGGGAACCGTCATCTAACGGTATTCAGGCAAATTTCGACTGACGCAATCCTTTGCAGCGTAGCAGAATCGCAAGACGGTTTGAGCCGTTACGCGATCCTTTCCACGAGCGATCAGCGATTTTGCGGAAACAGATACCTTGGGTCAACACCAATCTGATTATTCTTTCGGATTCTGCTCAAGTCCCTGCTTTCAAACTGGACCGGTCCTCAGCGGGTGGTCTTCTGACGACTGCAGGCCAGATGTTTAGCTGCAGGCCAGATGTTTGGCGAGCGTGCAGTGGCCAATGAGCGGAACACAGCCGCCAATCAACACAGCCGCCAATCAACACAGCCGCCAATCAACACAGCCGCCAATCAACACAG
>JAPKCI010000056.1 GCA_028823035.1 Rubripirellula sp. | reverse complement strand
AACACAGCTCACGCCTTTTGGAACACAGCTCACGCCTTTTGGAACACAGCTCAATTCAGCATTCACGATCAATTGACGAGGAACAGACATGCGATTTCGATTCTCGAAAAGGAAAGTTGTGGTAGTAATTCAGCAAACCGGGAGGTCGGTTCAACTGCGGGGCAATCACCGTTTTTTAAGGATATTTCCTGCCGATTACAGCAAAAGTTATTACCAACAGTGAACCTACATGCGTATGATAGACTGTTCTCCAGCGAAAAGGGTTGCTTTTCTCACCAATCGGTACGTGGGTGAATTCGCCTGATTTCCTGAGTTTTTCCCCAGCGGAAGGGAACTTGTCGAAACATGGAACGTCAAATTGCGTAAGTCCCGGTAGATTCCGCCTCCTTACCCACTGCAACCAGATGGTAAAATCCGTCGCCAAGTCGAACAAACGGAGAGGCCTCAGGCGGCGGTTGATGGTAGAGCATTTGGGCGACCGCCGTGTTTTAGCCGCCATTACCGGCGCGATATTCGAAGACCTGAATCACTCATTCCAACGCGATTCAGGCGATTTAGACGCGCCGCACCGGCTTGTCTATATCGATGCCAACCAAAACGCCAAAATTGATGCGGATGAGCGATACGCCATCGCCGACTCAATGGGCCATTTTGAATTTGATGGTATAGACGATGGAACTTATCACTTACGTCTGTTCAATGGGACAGATTCACAGTTCCAGACTCATCCGGTCGAAGCAACACTGGAGGGTCCCACACTCGACATTTCCAATGCAACCCAGTTGACGCTGAGCGGCCAAACGCCCATCGCTTTGACCGATAATTCGTTGGTTTTCGGGAACTTAGAGTTAGGTACAATTACCGAGCATGTCGTGGGAGACCAACTGTCCAAGTACCAGCTCCTGCCTAGCGGAGACCTGCTGGTCTTGGGCGCGGACACGAGTGGTGCCACGGCCTGGCAGTTCGACACAGCATCCGGAACAAGCACCCCGATTAATCTGGCGCAAACCACTCCACCTATTTCATGGTCGGACATCGCAGTTGATGCATCGGGTCGGGGCATCTTGCTTGAGCCAACGCTTTCTCTAGGTAGCGGGGAAGGCGTGCTCGGAATCCGCGAACTCAATGCAACCAACGACGACGCAATCTCCGTATCGGAGGTATTGCATACGATCCCAGCCGACGCGAATGTCATCACCTCTGACGGCAATCGTTCAGTCTTTGCCTGGTCCGACGCGGGTGGCACACAACTCTCGCTTTGGAGTAACGCCACAGCGTCCTTCATCGACAGTTCCAGCATCGTCAGTTCAATAACGACCGACATTCTGGCCTTCGACGATGCTTCGGGAATTCTGGCTGTGCGAACAGCGACCGGAGGCGTAGGGGTTTACGATGCGGACGCCAACTTTGCTCCCCTGCACACACTGCCTGCGATCACCGGTCCTGTAGCGATCGACGGGGCGAGAGATCTACTGTTCACTCTTTCTCCAACCGACGCAGTGTTGACGTTGATGAACCTGCGTGATGGATCGCTGATTGCTGATATGGCGATCGATCTCTCTGCCATCGGTCAGATTAACGCATTGGCGATCGGGGACAGCAATGATTCTATCACGGTGCTTGGGGCTGCCGGGATAACGGAGATTGCCCTTCGCAGAGCCGACGAACACAAAGTCACCGTCACAAACAACACCGACACCGATGGCGTGCTCTTCGGGATTCGTCTGGAGGGATCCAATACTGCCCCCGGTTACAATCCGTCCGCACCGACATTCACGACCAAGGAGGATCAAGGATTCCTGCGGTTGGCACCCGCCGCTTTGGCGTTCTCAAGCGATGCAGAAGAGGATGAGTATGTCATTCTTCAACGTGGCCCCGCCGGGAATGGTACCGCCATCATCAGCGTCGACGGAAGGACCAGTTACTCGCCCAACCCTGATTTCAACGGGGTCGATTCTGTTAACGTTTCCCTGCATGATGGACGCGATATTTCAGGAATCACAGCAGTGACCATCATCGTCGAAGCTGTGCCCGACCCACCGACGGACATTAGAAGCGACATCGATGATATCGCCGAGAACATGGGGGCTAATCAGGTGATCGGAATCATTGAAGTCATCGATGCTGACGGCATCGGCGGCCTGCCACCAGAAATCACGATCAATGACCCGCGATTCATGGTCAACGATGGGCAGTTTATCTTTGTTGGCGGCAATCTTGATTTTGAAACCGAGCCTACAATTTCCATCAACGTCACCGCAACGGACATGGAAACCAACACAACCATTGAGCGAACGGTTTCTGTCAATGTGCTGGACAGCAACGATCCAATCGAAAGCATTTCACCGTCGACAGCCGAAGTTACCGAGAATAGCGAAGGAGCGTTGATCTGCTTGATTCAGGTGGTCGACCCGGATATCGGCGATACGCACACACTATCAGTGGATGACAGTCGATTTCGCATTTCGGGCAACCAACTGTACCTTGCTGAAGGCGTAGCACTCGATCATGAACAAGCATCGTTGATTACGGTCAGCGTAACGGCAGTTGACTCAGGAAACGCATCCCTGACAGCACCGATTCAAATCACCATTCTCGACATCGAAGAACAGCCCGCCACTATCGCACTATCCAGCCAAAGTGTGATGGAGTGGGCAAGAGGAGCCGGTGTGGGATCCGTAACCGTTGACGGAAAAACAGCCAGTTCGCGTTTCTCGGTGTCCGTCAGTGATCCCAGATTCGAGATCGCCGGATCTCACCTCAAGCTGAATGACGGCGAGATGCTTGAGAAACACGACCAGGATCAAGTCCTGCTCACGGTCAGCGTTAGCGACAACGATGCAGTATTCCAGAGCATCAGCCGAAACTTCACCATCGGGGTGCTCGCGAACGGGGCTCCCAATCACAATCTCGGCAATCCTTTTGATGTTGATGACAACGGTGAGGGCACAACGCTCGATGCATTGCTCATCCTGAATTACATCAACATCCACGGCCCCGGAAGTGTCACTCCGGACATCGCCGATCTGTACTACGACGTGAACGGCGACGGACTTGTCACGGCCCTTGACGTATTACTGCTCATCAATGAACTCAATCGCCAGACGACCGCTAGCACCGTGAATAACGGAATATCAGCAGAAGGCGAGGCTGGGAACGAAAAGAGTTCGCCGGTGGGAGAGACAACGCTGCCGGAAGAGGAAGTAGGAAACCAGCCGCTGACAAAATTGGGACAATCACCATTGGGTCCCGATACAGAACCAACCCAGCTTTCCACTGGCGAATCCAATCCAGCTGACTCGCCAGTAAAACCCGAGGATGATACCGACGAAGCTTCGTCCCAATCCTTTGCCGAGCATGTCGACGAAACACTTCGCCTCATGTCAGAGGATGGAATCTGAGTCTGAGAAACTGACTCAGATTGGACGAATGAGACGACAAATGCTCAAAGTCCCACTGCTCCAGTTCTGATTGTCGCCAGCATCCCAAGCTCTGGGAGTAAACGGGCAGCACCAATCCCGTTGCAAGTCCGCCACCCTGCGTCTCACTCACCGGATGCTCCGGAATCGGTATTCAACCTTGCTCGCTGCGCAAGCAATTTCTTCTGATAGCGAGATTGGGTTACGTCGACCACAATGAGCACGGCCAAGACAAAGTAAAAGGTGCTCTTGGCCATCGGCGTGACATGATGTCCGAACAATTGCAACTCAGCCAAATGCCCACCTTCGCTGACCAGCATCACGCCCACGATGAAGAGAATAAACAGGCCCAATACTTCATACATGCGATTCTTTTTCAGAAACTCAGCCACAAAATCAGCAGCCCACATCATCAACAGACCGCTGAACACAATTGCGATTGCCATGATGTAGAAGTTGCTGGTCAGAGCCATTGCACTGAGAATCGAATCAAAAGAAAAGACAAGGTTCATCAGAACGATCAACGTAACTGCTTTCCTCACCGAGGTCCCAGCAGTTTTACCGGGTGCCACGGCCAAGTCATCACTCGCCAGCAGGTGATGGATTTCTTTGACGGCTGTCCACAGGATGAACCCGCCGCCACACAGAACAATCAGGCTGTGCCCCGATAAAGCCATCGAGACAATGTCATTCTCTGGTGTTTCAAAAAAAGTTGTCTGAAGTCTCTCGACAAGTTTGACCACCACGAACAACAAGCCGATTCGAAATGCGATCGCCAAACCGATCCCCCAGCGACGGACCATCGATTGCCTATCTTCGGGAACACGCTTGCTCTCAATGGAGATGTACAACAAATTGTCAAATCCCAGAACAGCCTGTAGCAGCACAAGCATCCCGAGTGTGAAAATACCGGAGATCGAAAACAACGATTGTTCTGCAACTGCCCCAGTAGCGGCATCCGTTCCCTCGGCAGACAATTCAGCCAACAAACCTGTTGCCGCAGAGAACGCCGTCACGTCCAACAATTCAAACATACTCTTATTACCTGCTCTGATATTAACGCCAAACTTGGCCCCGATGCACTGAAAATCGCCGCACGATGAATCCAGCGTCGCTCGCCAGATTATGATGACGGCTAATCAACTCGACTACCACTCAATTTCAGATTCAGGTCTTAAGGCAGATGAAAACAATACTTTCCCTCTTGCTTTTGAGTTCATTTGTGTTGCCAACTACGTTATCGGCTGCCGCCGAAGCACCGCAATACTATGAAATACGCAGTTATGTGCTGGGCGACAATGGTGACGCAGAGGCAATTCACCGATACCTCAGCAACGCATTTTTACCAGCGATGAAGCGGCAAGAAATCGGTCCCATCGGGGTATTCTCAAATTCTGACCAGGACACATCCGGCAGCGACCGCGTCGTTGTGGTGATTCCGTTTGAGAGTGCAGATGCAATTCAAACGAGTAAGAACAGGTTAGTCGAAGACACCGCCTATCAGACAGCTGCCAAAACGTATTTGGAGCGAGGCCCCAAGGACTCGCCTTACCAACGAATCGAAAGCGAAATGCTGGTCGCGATGGACTGCATGCCACGGCTTAAGGTCCCGGCGAATAACCTGAAAAATGGCGACCGCGTGTTTGAGTTCAGGATTTACGAAAGCGCCAACGAACGACTCGGTGACCTGAAGGTCCACATGTTCAATAACGGTGAGGTTCCTATCTTTCTCGACTGCGGAATTCAACCCATTTTCATCGGCCAGGCTGTCGTTGGTCCCTTCACACCCAACCTGAGCTACTTGACTTTGTACCCAAATGAGGCCGCAAGAAACGACGCCTGGGTCGCGTTTCGATCGCACGAGGATTGGCAGATTCTGAAACAGGTTCCTAAGTACCAAGGCACAGTGAGCAAAATTCACAAATACATCCTCGTGCCGGCCGATTACTCGCAAATCTGATTGAATTCGTGGCAGCCACCCCGCGACTCTGATCTCTGATTTGGGAAGATGTGATACGCCTTACCTAGTCGTCAAACCCAATGCCCCGGCAGTACCCCCGAGCGTAATTCCGCTCGTTACGCCGCTGGGAATCGCAACGATTTACCGCTACGATTTGGCTCATGACACCAATGATGCGGCAGTACCACGAAGCGAAGACAGCATGCGGAGACGCATTGCTGTTCTTTCGCATGGGTGACTTTTACGAACTGTTTCTTGACGATGCGATAGTCGCAGCCAAGATTCTTGGCTTGAACCTCACAAGCAGGGACAAGGACAGCGATAATCCGACGGCAATGGCGGGCTTCCCCCACCATCAACTCGACTCTTATCTGCAGAAATTGATCAAGGCGGGTTTCCGGGCGGCTGTATGCGAGCAGGTAGAAGATCCCAAGACCGCCAAGGGTCTGGTCAAGCGAGAAATCACCCGCGTGGTCAGCGCCGGCACGCTGACTGATGATGGTTTGCTCAACCCCAACGAAGCCAACTATCTCGCCGCTGTCTGCCTTCAGCATGAGAAGCGTGGCGGCAAATCAAATGGGGAACCGAAGGTCGGGATCGCTTGGGCGGAACTGTCCAGCGGCCGATTCGAAGCTGGCACGTTCTCCCAATCAAGAATTGAAGATGAACTGGAAAGAATTGGTCCAGCTGAAGTAATCTATCGAGAAGACGATATTCACTTCAGCCCCGACACGACTTCGCCATGGTCATGGACACCGCGACCGGCCTGGAGTTTCGCAGAAGACGCCGCCACAGATGCGTTGTGCAAACAACTGTCCGTTCATAACCTGGAAGGTTTTGGGTTTGAAGCAACGGATGTTCCTGCCATCCGTGCTGCTGGTGCGGTGCTAACCTACCTGCAAGAAACCCAGCGAGGTGAACTGGACCACTTTCGGTCGCTGACGTCCCATCGGCGCAGCGGCTTCCTTCAAATCGACGCTGCCACCCGACGAAGTCTGGAAATCACGCGAACGCTGAGGAGCGGATCGCGTGAGGGATCCTTGCTGGGAGTCATCGATCTCACTTGCACCCCGATGGGGTCACGGCTGCTATCTGATTGGGTCTCTGCACCGTTGATCGATACCACAGCAATCAATCACCGACTCGATGCTGTCCAGGAACTGTCGAACGATACAACTCTCCGGGCCAACGTTCGTGACACGCTGAATCAAACATTTGACCTGACCCGCTTACTCGGCCGTATCGCGACGGGCAGAACCGGTCCACGCGATCTTCAGCAGGTTGCTCGAACACTTGCCGGCCTGCCACTGCTAAAAGCTCAACTTGCCAAAAGGATCCCCGATAGACTCTGTTTCATCGAGGCCCATCTGCATTTATGCCCTGAACTCAGATCCCAACTCGAATTAGGTTTGGCGGACGAATGCCCTCTGTCTGCTGCTGACGGCAACTTCATTCGATCGGGTTTTGATACCGAACTCGACGACCTGCGGAAACTGGCGCGGGGAGGCAAAGAATGGATTGCCTCTTATCAGCGCGAACAAATGGAACAGACCGGGATTGCAAACCTGAAGGTCGGTTACAACAAAGTTTTCGGATACTACCTCGAGATCACCAACGCCCATCGCGACAAGGCGCCAGACTTCTACATTCGCAAACAGACGCTGAAAAACTGCGAGCGATTCATCACCCCGGAACTGAAGGAATACGAAGAGAAAGTACTGGCAGCCGACGACAAAGCCTCGTCGCGAGAACAGTTCCTGTTCCAACAACTCCGTGATGAAACCCACCGACAACTATCAACACTACAGGAAGTGGCAATTGCAATCGCCGAACTGGACACGCTGGGCACACTGGCCGAAGTCGCAGCCCAGCGGGACTGGACACGCCCCACCTTAAATGATGAATCAGTATTGCGAATCGACGCGGGGCGACACCCTGTGCTGGATGTCACGTTGCCACAAGGTGAATTCGTACCCAACGATTGCATTCAGTCCCCTGAGACAGGGATGATCTTGCTCATTACCGGCCCCAACATGGCGGGCAAGAGCACCTACATCCGTCAGGTCGCCCTGCTCACATTGCTGGCCCAGGCAGGCTCTTTTGTGCCAGCCGAATCAGCCGACATCGGAATTGCCGACCGCGTCTTTGCTCGCGTGGGTGCCAGTGACGAACTCAGCCGAGGGCAAAGTACATTCATGGTTGAAATGGTTGAAACCGCCAGGATTCTCAATACAGCGACCTCACGCAGTCTTGTGATCCTTGACGAAATCGGTCGGGGCACGAGCACCTATGATGGACTTTCACTTGCCTGGGCCATCACCGAACATCTTCATGAACAAATCGGCTGCCGCACGCTGTTTGCAACTCACTACCATGAATTGACGCAACTAGAAGAATCTCTTCCGCGGGTATCCAACCTGAACGTCGCGGTCAAGGAATGGGATGACGAGGTTGTGTTTCTGCACCGCATCGTCAAGGGTGGTGCTGACAAGAGCTATGGGATTCACGTGGCCAGACTTGCCGGGATTCCCGCCGAGGTCAACGAGAGAGCGAAGGATGTTCTTGCACAATTGGAGGCTGATCATCTTGATGCGTTTGATCGTCCTACCATTCAAACGCCCGGTCCTGACACGAACCCGGGCCAATACCAACTGACATTATTCGGTATTGCCGACCATCCAATGATTGAAGAAGTACAACAGTTGGACGTTAACGCGATGACACCATTGGAAGCCCTGCAGTTCCTGCAAACAGCACAACAGAAACTAAAAGGTGAGGCAGCACCCAAGCAAACATCGCCCCCTCACCAGACGTGAGAACCCTTCACCAATTCTCGGTATTGCTGCTCCAGTTTTGCCTTCAACTCGGTAGTGCGTTGTGGATTCTCATCCGCCAGATTCACCGACTCATGAATGTCAGCGGTAAGATCATAGATTTCGACATCCGTCAATTCCGCATCAAGCATCAGGTGTGCTGTCTCGCGGGTGACATTCGGCATTTTCGGTAGTTTACCCCCATCCAGTTTCGCAAGAACTTTCCACTTGCCATCACGCATGGCAACCCGTGTCTGATTAATGGCATTGAAGTAAACCCACACCAACGGTTTGTCCCGGGAGAGAGGCTTTCCTTCCAACGCGGGAAGGAAACTGGTGCCATCGAGCACTGCACCCACAGGCAACGGTGCCTCAGCAAGGATACAAAACGTAGGCAACAGATCGAGCGCTGACACAGGAACAGACACGACCTCGGTGCGAGGTGGAATCTTTCCTTTCCAGTTCATGATCCCTGCCACACGAAAACCTGCATCCGACGTATGTAACTTCATTCCACGCAGTGGCCCTGGGCGTCCATAGGAACGGGCTGCTCCGCGATAACGATTCAAGGTCTCTGGACCGTTGTCGGAGGTAAATACAATCAGCGTGTTGTCGCGACGCTGCAACCGCTCCAAACCTGCGACCAGTTTTCCGACAGCTGCATCAACGTTTGCGACATTCGCGAAGTACTGAGCCTCGTTCTCGTTCCTTGCCGACGAGGCATAGGACTGGACAAGCTCTAGCGGTGAAGCGATCGGTTCATGAGGTTCATGGAACGCCGCATAGATGAAAAACGGGCGGTCCGAGTCACTTTTGCTCAGCCAATCGAGCGTCTCATCAACCACAATTTGGCAACTAAAGTCCTCCATCAATCCAACGGCCTCTCCATTGCGCACGTAATTGCTTGGATGTTGGTGTGAGGGTGAGGCATTGTTCTGCGTAGCCAGCCAGTGATCAAATCCGAATTCTCCCGGCTGTGGCTGCTTGTTGTTATTGAATTCACTGTTGCAATGCCATTTACCAGCCATGCAGGTTTGATAACCAGCGTCCTTGAGTAGCTTTGCCATGGTGATTTCAGAGGCCCTCATGTGCACCAACTCACGTCGATCCTGCTTCGGCTTCCCCGCCTGAGGAATCCAATCATAAACCCCTGCTCGATTGGGGCTTCGACCAGTCAGCAGCCCCACACGCGAAGGCGAGCAAACCGGTGCTGTCGAGTAAAAATCGGTGAAACGCACACCTGTTCCGGCCAACTTGTTCAGATGGGGCGTCTTGATTTCAGGGTGCCCGTAACATTCGAGGTCGCCATAACCAAGATCATCACAAAGAACCACAACGATATTGGGCCGATCGTCTGCAGCCCAAACCGTGACTGGCAACACCAAGAAAGCGAGCAAAGATCGCACAGAAAAAAGCATTTGGTTACTCAGAAGAAAATCGTTTAGGGGCATATCAGCTGAACGCAGGATTATAATCGTAGCGAGCAACAATCGTGCGACCTTGGCGACTTTCTAATGAATCGCTCAAATGAGCAAGAGGTTAGCGTTCTGACTCGTTCAAAGGCAGATCCATGAAGACATTGGGCACGCTCTAGCTTGCCGTTCTTCCAAAGGATCGTCGCTGTTACCTACACTTTTTCACGGAGAAAGGCCCTGAGCCCGATCATTCAACTATCTGGTGTCACCAAGCAGTACGGTGGTTTCCGAGCTTTGGACGACGCTGCAGTACGGGTAGAGCCGGGAATTACCGGCTTGCTGGGTCCCAACGGTTCCGGCAAGAGCACATTAATCAAGGCGATTTTGGGGTTGGTACGCAGCCAGCAAGGATCCGGGACCGTGCTGGGCCTGCCGTGGCCGGAACAGGTCCGCGAAATCAGGGACTTGGTAGGCTACCTTCCTGAGGATGACTGCTACATTGCTGGCCTGACCGGAATTGAAGCGGTTGCCTTCATGGCAAACCTGTCGGGCCTGCCGAGAGTCGAAGGGTTACGTCGCGCCCACGAGATCACAGATTTCTGTGACATTGGCGAAGAGAAGTATCGCCCCGTGGAATCCTATTCGACCGGAATGCGTCAAAAATTGAAATTCGCCCAGGCTCTCGTACATGATCCCCCATTTCTGATTCTTGATGAACCGACGACGGGACTGGATCCCGATCAACGCGAGGCAATGCTTCGTCGCATCCGCACACTGGCAAATGACCATGGAAAGTCAATTTTATTGTCGACCCACATCCTGCCGGATGTGAAGGCCGTGTGTGATCAGGTCATCATTCTGGCTCGTGGTCAGGTGCGAGTGATCGATTCGCTGCACAACCTCAGCAAACCAGCTGAGCCGACTCTGAATGTTGTGGTCTATGGAGAGAGCAAAGCATTCCTGAGTGGATTGTCCGAGGCCGGACACGAGGTGGTCAGTCATGCTGACGGCACCCTCAAGATCGCGGGCATTGGCACGGATCAGGTCTCAACAATTTGGGATCTTGCAGCCACGACCGGAACCTCAATTCGCCGCCTCGTCCCGGCGCAGAATTCTCTCGAAGAGATTTTTTTCCAGGCCGTGTCAACTGCGGAGGCCAATTAGGATGCCAATCCATGACCTCGGCTATCGGAGTTGGCAAGGCAAGCGAACTCTCCGCCTGCTCCGCCCCCTGTTTGTAGCGAGGAGCGGCATCACGTTGATCTGGCGGAGACCTTTGATCAAGCTGATGTTGATGATCGCTTGGCTGCCAATCATCGTCCCGGCTGGTGGCATCTTTGCTTTTGAATACTCGACAACCGACCCTGCTCTCCGCCGGTTTGTCATTCAAATATTAAGTGGCCCAATGCAACGTCCGGACCTCGGCATACAAGTGGTGAACGACCCAACCGCTGCCCGCCACGACGTCTGGTCCACGCTGATCCTGGGCTTTTTTCGTGTTCCTCAACTTTTCGCTATGGTGCTGTTAATCGGACTGATCGCGCCGCTGCTGATCTCGTACGATCTGCGCAGCAAAGCCTACTTACAGTACTTTTCCCGTCCGCTGTCGCCCGGGGAATATATCGTTGGAAAATCGGCTGTTATCTGGTTTTTTTTGACCATGATTGCCACGGTGCCAGCGCTCACACTCTACCTGCTGGGTGTGTTGCTATCCCCTGAACTATCAGTGGTGAGTACTACTTGGGATATTCCACTACGTATCCTTGCTGCTTCATTTGTACTGATCGTCCCCACCACAACTTTGGCAATCGGTTACTCGTCCTGCACGAGCGAAAACCGTTACGCATCATTCGCTTGGTTTGCAACTTGGGTGATGGGATCGGTTGCCTATCAAATTTTGACGAACATACCACGCATGGGTCGACGTGACACAGTTCCGATCGACCCGGATCGCTGGCGTTTGCTCTCTCCTTATCACACGCTCGGTAAAGTCGAGAGCTGGGTGTTTGGTCTGGACACCAGCGATGGTGCCGTTTGGCCCGCAATGCTGGTGCTGCTTGCGGTCACTATCATCGGCACGATCTTTGTTCACCGTCGACTGATCGCAAGGCTCAGTGTCTGATGATCCAACTTGAACAAGTCTCCAAACTGTACGGCACCATCATTGGCGCGAACGACTTGACCGTTCAGTTGCCACCAGGAGCTTTTGGAATCGTGGGTCCAAACGGGTCCGGCAAAACAACTTTGATCAATCTTTTGACAGGACAACTGCGACCAACTCTCGGAAAAGTCACCGTCTTCAATCAGAATCCGTGGCGGAACCGAAAACTGCTGCGGCGCATCGGCTTGTGTCCAGCAACAGATGTACTGTATCCGAACGTGTCTGCTTACGAATGGGTGACCTATCAGGTCCGCCTGCATGGTCTGTCACAGCAGGACAGTAAGCAATTTGCTGCTGAGAGTCTGCAGCAAGTCGATATGACGGAGCACATGCATCGTCCCATGGGCGAGTATTCACTGGGCATGCGACAACGCACCAAAATCGCGCAGGCGATTGCCCACCGACCCGATTTACTGATTCTGGATGAACCCTACAACGGGCTTGATCCAGTCGGCCGATACCAAATGACAGAACTACTGGTGAATTTCTCAAAACAGGGGAAGAGCTTGCTGTTCGCCAGTCATGTACTTCATGAAATCGAAGAAATCACTTCGTCATTTCTATTGATTCATGGCGGGCGACTGCTCGCATCAGGAACGGCAAGAGACGTCGAACAAATCATCGCGGACACACCACAAGAGGTCGTTCTGTTCGGACCCGATGTCCCCAGACTGATTCCCCACTTGGCCGATCAATCGTGGGTTGATTCGATCCAACTGCTTTCTGAACGCACGGAACTGAGAATCGGCCTCCGCGACCCAACAAACCTGTATCAGTCTCTCGCAGGCTGGATCAGCGCTGATCATTTGCAGGTTGACCGGTTCCAAACCGCTGACAGTAATCTCACGGCTGTTTTTGAGTCGCTACTGCGACGCCACCGAGGAGAGTCAAAGTGAACCCACTGCTTGTACTCGATGTTATCCGCTTCGAACTTCGACGATCAATGTCCCCTGGCCGGGCGGCCATCTGGGTCATTCTGGTTCTGTTTCCGATCGCACTGATTTCTGCGATCCGTTTACTGAGCAATCAGGGAGAAGGGAATTCGCAGGCGTGGGGCTTAGCGTTGTACTTCCTCGTTCCCGAGGTTGTCTGCCTGCTCGGCTTGCTGCTTTGGGCAACACCGGCTGTGAGTACAGAAATCGAAGGACAAACGTGGGTCTACCTTGCCATGCGCAGGCCAGGTAGAAATTTGGTGCTGGTCGGAAAGTACCTCACCGCAGTGCTCTGGTCATTCTCAGCAGCCTGCGTCGCAGCAACCGCATGCACCATCATCATGGGAAGTGTTGGTGGATTCCAACTGTGGCTCGTCGTGTGCGTGCTCTCTTTGTTGTCCTGCCTCGCACACGCTGCCTTGTATATTCTCATCGGGACGCTGTTCTTTCGACGGACCATGGTCACCGCAGTTTTCTACACGCTCGTGATCGAATACGGATTGTCCCTTGTGCCCGCCATGGCTAACAGACTGACCATCAACTACCGACTCCGTGGATTGCTCGCAGAGTGGATGGACTGGGACGAGGCAAGAACCGTTGCAGAAAGCATCGGCGGGCAGGAACCGGCGTGGTTCCATGTACTGACCCTTTTGGCAATCTCAATTACCTTGGTCTGCGTGGCAATCGTGCGACTGACGTACTCCGAGATCCCAACTCAACAAGAAGGCTAACAGACAGGGAAGTGCAACGAACCCGCGCCGCATGAACTCAGGCCGACAATAAAGTCTGCCATCGAATTCAAACCCTTGGCAGTGGATCCAAGGGTGGTCAAGTCACGGTTCCACGCTCGACAGGCCAGTGGAACCCGCCTGTCGGCTGTGGTCTCTATTGACGCTACAGTTTCGGCACAGGCCGCTTGGGGACCTTTTTAAGCATCAGAGCTTTTTCATTCTGAGCAGGGGTAGGAACATTGTTGTTGTTGTTATTGTTCCCAGGATTTCTAGCTGCAGGAGGTGCCAAGTCGGTGAACGATTCTTCCCATGTCCAACCAATGGGAACCGAAAGTTCCTGCTGAGCCAACAGAGCCCATGGGGTCCCTTTGTGCTCCGCTGATACGGCCTCTAACAGCTTAGTGGCCAACTCGGCTTCGCTCTTCCATTTGCTACCCACGGAGATTTCACTGCTGGGTGAAAGCATCCAAGTATTGTTCTTCTCACCCTTGAAAGGCATCCCACGTTTGGCCTTGGCCAGCATCGCGTTGTAGGTCTCGGTGCGAACTTTCTGTGCAAGCACACGGCCCATCGCCAGATCGAATCCGGCCTTCCAACGCAAACTTTGCTCACCTTGGCGAGCCTTCATCCCCGGCTCCAGAGTCTGAGCCATCCGCACGAGCGTTGGCTCGAGCTTGGCAGCATCCTGCTGAGCGGATGTCAGTTCACCCACCAGTTGAGGCTCACTCATGCGAACGAAACGCGTTTTGGGTCGTGCCAAGCCAGTGGCCGGCTTCATTTGGGCGGCGGAGACCAGAGCCTGCCGTAACGGGCTCGACCTCACCATGTTGACATAATCCTGCTGAGAAAGGTAATCAGGTCGGTACCGAGACATTGCGATCGGGTCGAAGAAGTATTTGAGGTCGGAGGCGTAAGGATCAATTTCACCGCGGTTCACCTTGCGACTGACGTTGCGATTCGGATGCACCGTGAAGTAGATACCTCCGGTCTCGTAACAGAGCCGTGTTAGAGCATAGGGTCCAAAGCCACTGTCGATGACTGGCTCAGCTTCAAAGTTGGCTGTGAATCCAACCTGCACGCGTTCTGGCATGTAAGTCTCCGGTCCCTGATCAACCTGTGCCCACTGAGGGGACTGATCAAACTTGGGATCGGGATCAACATACTTGACAAGACTGTGCTCTCGACCGAAGGGTGCAGGAACGCCAATCACGTAAACAGGAATGCCCTTCTTGCGACAGGTACCAATGGATGACTCCAGCATGTTGCTATCATCACCCTTTTCATCGGTCACGACGATGAACAAGACATTTCGTTGTGGACCGTTTCCACCAAGATTTCGTCGGAATCCTTTGTATTTGTCAGCCGCAGAGGAAATCGCACTGAACACCTTCTCTTCGCCAGAGGAATCGACCTGAATGTTATCCACAATCGATTTGATCTCTTCCAGATCATCGGTCGGCTCCTCGGTGTAGAGGGTGACGTTACTGCCAAACCCAACCACCGATGTTAATAACGGTTGCTCACTTTTGTCTTTTGCAAAAGCCTTCATCTCACTCTTCTTGGCGATACCGAGCTCACTGTAAATTCGCTCAAAGCGATCGCGAATTTCTCGACGCTGCCGATGCAGCGAACCACTTTGGTCAAACAGCCAGACCACCAGTGTGGGACGCTCTTCGAGAGACTGCAAAATCTCGTAAGTCAGCCGATCGACAGCACCCTTGGCGCCTTCAGTACCCTGTCCGACCTTACCTTTCAGCTCGGTGAGTCTATCGAGCGGAGCGGAAGCTTCTTCGAACATCTTGTTCACTTCAATCTGACCCAGCTCGGTCGGATCAAGAGTAATAGGATTTGGAATTTCAGCTATCTCGGCGAACCTTTCAGCCGAGGCCTCCGCCATGTCCGATTCCGCATCACTGTTCGCACCAACCTCAACCTGCTCGACCTCACTGTAGGTGACCTTGTCGATCATCTCGATCTTTTCCCGCTCGTACTCGGGCGGTGAAACCAATACGACTGCCTCGTTATCAACCTCTTCTCGCAGAGGCACCAAGGCCAAGGTGAGGATGATAATCAGGTGGACCAGCATGCTACCAATCAGAGCGGTTGCCTCGCCGTTCTTGAGCAGGGACTCATCTTCCAACTCAGCCTCATTCCAAGCATCCACGTTGTCCGCACTTTGCGGTGGCTTACCGTCAGACGGCTGATTCGGCTGAGGACCGGTGGAAGAAGGAGGTGTCGCAGTGAACATCGCAGGCTGCCTTTGACGAGGAATACACCCAAACTGGTGGTTTCAATGGCATCGGTGCAAACCGGCCATCTTGTAGACATTTTCACTCAACCGAAGCAAACTTTCAACTTGGAAGCTGGATAAGTTCACCGATCATGCGAAAATTGACTCACACTTGTAACGCCAAGGTATCCCACATGTACCCCCAAGAGGGTTTCGCTTTTGTGATGTTCCGAGAAATACATGAATCAGGCAGGGTTTTACCAGCCCAAGCGGCGGCCGCCAGCTTTCCAAGGGTTGAACTTCAAGACAGCCGGGCAAACCACCCACTAGAGGGGTTTTGTCAATCATGAGTGAACGTTTGATAGCCGTGGGTGATATTCACGGGTGCAAAACGGCTTTGGACCGGCTGCTCGACTCGATCCAGCCCGCTGCCAATGACACGATCGTGACCCTTGGCGACTATATCGATCGAGGCCCCGATTCACGTGGTGTGATTGATCGACTGATTCAGCTAAGAAGCGAGACACATTACATCGCGTTGATGGGAAATCACGAAGAAATGATGCTCAACGTCGTCCAGCACGATTACCCTCATGAATCGTGGCTTCGATTTGGGGGGGTCGATACGCTCGACAGCTACGATTTTGGCGGGAACTTGGACTTTCTACCTGAGGAGCATCTCGAATTTTTCCAGTCCTTGCAGGACTTTTTTGAGCACGACCGTCATTTCTTTGCGCACGCAGCCTACGCGCCGAAAATTCCGCTCGATGAACAATCGGCTGACATGCTACGGTGGCACTCCTTGGACGATGTCGTTCCGTCCCCCCATCTGAGCGGCAAGGTCGCCGTGGTTGGCCACACAGCGAACACGAATGGGGAGATTCTAGATCTCGGGCATTTGATTTGCATCGATACCTATTGCTACGGAGGCGGCTGGTTGACCGCTTTAGATCTCCTCAGCGGTCAAAAGTGGCAAGTGTCGAAAGAGGGGATCATCAGGAACCCCTGAGTTGGCATTTCAGGTCCTTCAATCTCTCTCCGCAGCCGTTTTCTGTCTGGGCTTTCCGCCCGGAACGAAAATCAGTGCCAAAGGCGCAAATACCCCGCGATGCCAATATTCCGCGCTATCCACAAACTTTGCCAAAACAGCTCAACCGGACTTACCGGTATGGTCGAAGAGTAACAACGGGATTCGGTGCGCCAGCACCCCTAACGATCTTCCGACCGACCAACGAATCAAGATGGACGTGAAACTTTCGTTCCTCGGCACCCTGCTAAAAATACATTTCCTCAGCAAGAGGAGTTATTTGCCTGTTTGCGTGCTGATGTTCCCAATGGCCTTACCGGCACAGGTGCGAAGCAAGAAACCTGACCGTGGCGTTTATCAATCACCTACGATCGAACCGGCTCAATCCGTCACTTCCAAGGAATCGCCAGGCACCGGCTTTGGTCTTCGGGAATTCAGCAGAGTCAAAACACTGCCACTGAACTCAACAACAGCGGTGGGCCAAAAGGAACTGATTGAAGTCAACCTTGATGACCAAGCTCGGGCGGGTGGTATTCCTCCGCTCTCAGAGTTGCGTCCGCTGCCAATCCGCGATCTGAGCGAAGAAGATGCATTCGAGAGTCCCAGGCAATACCAATCGGATATCCAACTGGTTGGGAATTCCGAAATCACGCTTGTCGCCCCCGAATCTGGTCAGGTCGAGACCAGAGATTCGCCCACCACCGAAAATACGCTGCAAACACCCATCCTAATGGAGCAACTTAGTCCTCTGCACGACGCAACCTGCGATGGCTGCGACTCTTGTGGGGACAGCAACTTTCTGAGTTGTGATTCGATGTGTTGCGACCGATTCGACTGCGACTGCGAGAAACGGTGGTTGCAACACTTTTCCGATCATTGGCGGTCAGATCAGTGGTTCGGCAATGTCGAATTGATGTTGATGTGGGGTAAGGGAGATCGGCTGCCGCCTCTAGTCACGACCGGTCCCGACAGCAATTTGGCAACCGCTGGCCAACTCGGAGAACCGGGCACGGAAGTCCTTGTTGGAAATGAACGAACTCTTGGCGACTTACGTGCTGGCGGTAGATTGACCCTTGGCAAATGGCTCGACGATCGGGAATGCCAAGGACTGGTAGGTAGATATTGGTTTGCTGGCCAAGAAACCATGAGCTATCAAACTGACCAGAATGAAACCCCGGTGATTTCTCGACCGTTCAAGAACGTGAGTACGATTTCTTCTTCTCAGGACATTTTTCACATTGCGTTTCCCGGTGAATTCGATGGCACGATCAGCGTGAATGGCAGTAGCAACATCATGGGCGCAGATCTTTCCGTTCACCAATTTCTCTATCAGAAATATGGTGGCACGATCGACTTGGTCTATGGCTATCAGTACATGCGAATGGATCAGGACCTGATGATCTCCAGTTCATCCACTGCCTTAACCTCGGGGACAGTACCACTCGGTACAACCGCTGATTTGAATGATACATTTGAAGCCGTGAACAATTTCAACGGAGCTCAAATTGGCTTTGCATCGCGATATCGAGAACGATGCTGGTCATTCAATTCGCTGCTGAAGTTCGGATTTGGATCTTTGAATCGCACAGCCAAACGTCGAGGTTCGACAACCACGACCCTCGGCCCTAGCACGAGCACGATTAACGAGGGATTATTGGTTCGCAACTCCAACTCGGGCAAGTACTCGGATCACACATTTGGCTGGGTACCAGAGTTGGATGTCTCAATTGGCTATAGATTTTTCTCGCATCTGGACACCACCTTTGGCTACCATCTCATCGCCATGACAGATGCCCTACAAGTATCTGGCACAATCGATCCAGATTTGGCCGTCAATACAACAGATCCCTTAACCGGCCCCCAGCGTCCCAGCCCTGGCATGCGATACCACACTTTCTATCTGCAGGGGATTCACTTCGGCTTGCAGTACAATTACTAGTCGTCCTGCAAGGCCCTGTCGTTTGAGTTTCCGCATTGAATGAGTTACCTGAACGCTTCTTTGACGCGTCCATTTCGCCTCTCGTCAGTTTCCCTGTTTTGCTCGATGATGTGGATGAACCGAAGTTTCAATTGAAACACGGCCCCCATTTCCACAACTCCATTGACTGAGTCCATTGACTGAGTCCATTGACTGAGTCCATTGACTGAGTCCATTGAAGGTGTCATCCCGGCTTTGTCAGATGCCGCAATGGGAATCACATGGTTGCACACTGCTTGATGACGAAGATGCCTCGACGATCGAAATGAAAGTCAACTTTGTGCGTCCGGTCAAAGAGACGCTCATCACGACCGAGGCAAGCGTCATCGAACGTGGGCTCAGAGTCTGTTTTTCCAAGTGCACGATCAGCAACCAGAAGGGAAAAGGAGTTGCAACCGCCTTGTGCACATGCACTTTCGGTAGCGAGTCAGGCAGAAAAAACCCTGGACAAAGAGGAAAGTACACGCCAACTTCGAAATAGTGTAATGCCCACGGAAACCCACTGTTGCCGAACTCAGGAACCACTGACCTCTATCGTTTCAGTTGCTTGCCTGAGTGCATCCATTTAGAAGAACGACACCGATCAAGCGGTAAAGTCTTGGGGAAATGGAGAGTAGAGTGAGCTCAAGACAAATCAACCCGAGGCGTGAGCAAGGCTTAAACTGCCCCGCCTAACTCACGCTTCAGGTTAAAATTTCTGTCCGGCTTACGAACGCTGCGTGACTTGGTAGCGAAGAGAACACCAAAGCAATGCATCGGGCGGTCACGGAGACAAGAGAAACAATCAGACGAAAAACAATCTCGTTGCCCCACAAGGAGAACGGCCTCAGTCAATTGCAGACACTACTCTTGTTGTTCAAACTTAGCACTTATTTTCGACCACGCTGCTCATTATTCGCATTTGATTGCAAAATTTTTGCCACCACTGCTTCCGTCTGATCCGTTGGACAACGACATGCCTGTCTTACACGAAATTCTGAAACTTCAAGGGGCAACTGACCCGAAGCTGCAAAACTACCAGAATCTCCGTTGGAATCGCAAACCTGCCCCCGGAGTTCAGCACTTCATTACGGAAGGCCGCTACTGTGTTCAACGTCTTCTGCAAAGTCACCATCGCGTTCATTCCGTTCTGGTAACTGATGGCAAAGCGACCGAGGTCCTCGACTGGGTTAACGAGAAAACGCCCGTCTATTCGCTACCATCCGAAGAAATGAAAAAGCTTGTCGGTTATGACTTTCATCGCGGTGTCATGGCTTGCGGTGAACGTCCGGCGCTGAGTCCCAGTTCAGCACTTGATCTTGGCAACAGCAAGCAGGAACTCGCTATCGCTATTATCGGTGTAACCGAACGCGAGAATGTGGGTAGCATCCTGCGGACTGCCGCTGCCATGGGAATCCAACGGATCCTGCTTGGACCGAACACCGCTGATCCATTTGCTCGACGAACTATCCGCGTCAGCATGGGTACGGTCTTTCGACTGCAGCTATACGACTTGAGTTCTCCTCTAAGCCAACTTGCGGAGTTCACCAGACACGATCGTGTGAGAACGATTGTCAGCACATTGGCCAAGAACGCCACTCCGCTGCGCGACATCCGCCTTGGCCGATACTCAGGCATTCTGGTAGTCGGCAGCGAAGCGGATGGGGTCGCGGAAGAGATTCAACAAGCAGCGACGGACCGAATCACAATCCCCATGAAATTGGGAACGAACAGCCTGAACGTATCCGTTGCCACCGCAATTTGCCTTCATGAACTAATCAATCAGATTCCCGACTGAATCACTCGCTGATGGGGAACAAACCCATCAAACCAATTCGGTACCCTCGAGCATTGAAAGTTCAGCACCGTCCAGGAAGCTAACCAGAGCCTTGGCTCGATAGGGTTGCTGCAGCTTACGGACTGCCTTGCTCTCAATTTGGCGAACACGCTCGCGGGTGACCTGAAAAATCCTGCCCACTTCTTCAAGTGTGTAGGTGTATCCGTCGGCAAGGCCATAACGGAGTCGCAGGATCTCACGCTCACGGTAATTGAGTGTTTCCATAGCGGTATCGATCTGGGCTTTGAGTGCTTCCCGGTTGGTTTCCATCAAAGGATCAAAATCGCGATGATCTTCAAGAAACTCACCAAACACGCTGTCTTCGTGATCGCCGATGGGCTGATCAAGCGAGAGCGGCTGACGACTCATTTTCAGAATCACGCGAGTATCCTCGATAGATAAACCACTCTGTTCACAAACTTCTTCGGCTGTCGGCTCCCGCCCGATTTTCTGGACCAGGTCGCGTGTGATCTGACGCACTTTGTTCATGGTGTCAATCATGTGTACTGGTACACGGATCGTACGACTTTGATCAGCAATGGCTCGCGTGATGGCCTGACGTATCCACCAGGTTGCATAGGTACTGAACTTGTAGCCTCGAGCATGTTCAAACTTATCAACGGCTCGCATCAAACCAGTGTTGCCTTCCTGGATCAAATCGAGGAATGAAAGTCCGCGATTGCGGTACTTTTTGGCAATCGACACCACCAGTCGCAAGTTCCCTGCAGACAGGACTCGTTTGGCAGCGTCATAGTCTTCTCGGAATGAGTCGCACCGGGAAACCCTACGTCGCAGCGTTACGGGCGTCTCGTAAGTCAATCGCATCAGATAATGCAGTTCATTGTTAAGCTCTTCCTCGGAGGGCATCCCCGGTGCCCCCATCGCTACCGAATCCACGAGCAGCCTTTTGATTTCATCCATACGTTCTGAGGCACGCCGCAATTTTTCGAAGATCGGTTGCAGCTTTCCGG
Source organism: Rubripirellula sp. (assembly GCA_028823035.1). Taxonomy (GTDB): domain Bacteria; phylum Planctomycetota; class Planctomycetia; order Pirellulales; family Pirellulaceae; genus Rubripirellula. The sequence continues at coordinate 10,315 of JAPKCI010000056.1, read as the reverse complement.
TCCGTAAGTTCATTTCTTCAACCAGACGGACTGCTTTGTTTCGCCGGATCACCAAATTCTTCCAGGCGGCTCGCCGTTGACGCATGGGCAATTTCTTGTTGATTGCCGTCATATAGTCACCACGATTCTTCCCCAGAAGGTGCTGAATTGTGCGCACATTGGGAACGATCCGTAGCATGATCGCTTTCTTTTCGACCGCATTTGTAACACTGACCTCAATCGTACGATCAAGTCGCAACTGCTTATCACGAACCTGCTCGAGTAGTTTCAAGGCTCCCTGAAGCATAAAATCGGTGGCCAGGATGGAATGCCGGTAGCGGTCGCGAGTACGTTCGATCTGCTTGGCAGCAGCGACTTCCTGATCGCGGGTCAAAAGTGGAATCTGGCCCATTTGCATCAGGTACATGCGAACGGGGTCTTCTGTGGGGTCGGCCACATAGTCATGCCGACGCCGACTGCGATCGTCGGCGCTGCGGTTATCCTCATCATGAGCTTCGGCAAACCGTTGGCCCATGACACGTGAACGACGCGAATTCGACTCAGCTGCATCAAAAGCGTCGTCCTGCAAACTTCGTCGACTGAATTTCTTTACCATAGTTGGTTCCTCTAAACCCGTTTCGTATCGATCCGACAGGTGTGGGGGAGACCAAGCAGGCACAGTGCCGCAACTCTGAGACGGGGAGGCGTAAATCATGGCAAACTGTTGTGTGCGAATAGGTTGCGTGAAAAGTAGACCGAGTTTCCATCCCCCCGGACGTTGCGTTTTCACCACAATAAGATGTTTCCAAAAGGCAACATCTGTCGCTCTGGTGAATCGCTTGCAGCACCACGACTACCGTCGTTTACTGCCTCGGTGTCCAAACCTAGGTCACTCTGGGTGCTCTACCCGCTTTGTCCGAGTGGATTTACACTTACTTCGGTTCGGCAGGTCGGTCCGTACGGTTCACGCGTCCCAACACAACCTCCTACAAACCCTCGAGGTGCGCTCCTCACCGCGTTTGATGCGCGATAGCGATCGAGGGTTCCGTTTTCCGGGTTCAGTCACCGAAGAAACTGACGAGTTAATTCCATTATGGAAGCTGCCTCTCCCCATCCCGACGACGTCGCTTTCGAATGGCTCGATTGGGCTCGTTTCAACGATCCAGAACAGGCGAAGAGAGATCTTCGGCTAATCTGGAACTCTGGGGCGTCACCCGAATTGCTCCAAACCCTGCAACAGCGGTTGAACGCCCAATTCGACCAATTGGACGACTTGGATGAGGCAGTCGGCCACCTGAGCCGATTCATCGACTCGAGCCCTGATCCAAGCTCATTGCTCGCACTTTTCGAGAGGGATATAGAGGCATTGCCGTCGCTGCTGCTGGTTTTTGCCACCAGCAAGGTACTGGCAAATCACTTGATTTCCGATCCGGAAACTTTCGATCTAATCAGGGCTAGCGACGGCCAACCCGCTCAGCGTGACTTTCTGGTCAACGAACTGCTAACTGAATTGCAAAACCTGGAACAACCCAACCGGGCTGCGATTGCGATCCGTCGATTTTATGCCCGCGAGACGATTCGGATTGCCTACGGCGAGTTTGTCCGTGGGTCCTCACCAGAGAAGGTCGGTCGCCAGCTTGCCCATGTTTCGGATGCAGTGATTGAGGCGGGGCTTCACTTTACACTGAAAAGGCTGGCCGAACGTCGCGGAATGCCGCAACGCCCCGATGGCACGACCCCCGAAATGACGGTGATCGGTCTGGGACACTTGGGCGGTGAGGAGATGGGCTACGGATCATCAATCAAACTCGTATTTCTGTATGATTCGATTGACAACCAGAACGTATGGCATCGCGACTTTTACAATACCGTCGTCACCGAGCTGCTGGTGATGCTTCGTGGGAATGAATCTCGCAGCGACGGAATGGATATCGATCTCCGCCAAGGTCCTCGCTACGAGGTCGGTGTCAACATCTGCAGTTTCCGCGAAGCTCTTCGGATCTACGAAACAGCAGGACGCACCTGGCAACGTCTCAGTTTCGTCAAAGCCCGCGTTATCGCGGGATCTCAGACGCTGGGAAAGGCTTTCCTGAGTCGCTTGGAACCATGGATCTACCGTCGATTCATGAGCCGCGTTGAAATTGCTGAAATCAGAACGTTGCGAAACAAGCTTGAAAAATGCGTTACGAACCAGACAGGCACCCGTGAAGATATCGCCCGCAGCCCCGGCGGTCGGGATGATCTGGAATTAACCGTTGAGTTCCTTCAACTGCTGCATGGCGGCAATCTTGCCACCGTCCGGTGCGGCAACACCTATGAAGCAATCTTTGCACTGGAACAAGCAGGCTGCCTGACCCATCAGGAGTCGACACTGCTATCGGAAAACTATGCCCGTCTCTGCCGGCTGCAACATCAACTGACAGTCATGTTCGATCGATCAGGCAGCGTCTTGCCCAGCGAATCGTCGGCTCGAAAACGCCTCGCATGGCAACTCGGGATTCGCTCACCAGATGGTTTAGGTGGTGACATCGAACGGTTCCAGGCTCTGCTGAATGAAACGTTCGACAAGAATCGCCGCATGATCAATCATCTGATGCTGGATGCTCCGGGCGAAGGAGACACCGTCGCCGTAGAAACAGAGTTGCTGTTGGACCCCAATCCCGACCCCGAACTCGTGGAAGCCACACTTTCGAAACACGGGATAATCAACCCTCAGCGAGCGATGGAGAATCTGGCTGCTCTCAGCACCGAATCGGTACCGTTTCTTTCCCCTCACCGCTGTCGCCACTTCCTGACTTCCATCGCACCAGCCTTGCTCTCGGAAGTTTCACGCACACCTGATCCAGATGCAACACTTTCGTCATTGGTGGAAGTCACTGACTCGCTGGGTGCCAAAGCAACACTGTGGGAATTGCTCGGCAGTAGCCACCCCACAATGGAACTCATGGTGCGGCTTTGCGCGGCCACGCCATACCTCAGCGGGATTCTGACCAATAACCCGGGCATGATTGACGAGTTGATTGACTCTTTGCTGATGAATCGCATGCCATCAGCGCAACGGCTCGATGCCCACTCAATTGCGGTCTGCCGTGGAGCCACAGACATTGAACCGATCCTGTGGACATTCAAGAACAGCGCACACTTGAACATTGGTGTGCGAGACATGCTGGGCAAGGACACACTGGAAGACACTCATCAGTCAATCGGTGATACGGCAGAATCCTGCATCCGCCGCATGATCGAACATGAACAGGAAGCGTTGGCCAACCGGTACGGAGATCCCTGCGACGAACAAGGCAACGAGGCGGAACTAATTACCCTCGGACTGGGAAAGTTTGGGGGGCGTGAACCCAACTACCATAGCGACTTGGACGCGATCTTCCTTTATTCGAGCAACGGCGAGACCCAACGACGAATGGGCGGCCATCGCACCACGCTCACGAACCAGCAGTTCTTTAATCAACTGACCCAGCGGGTCATCGCAAGAATCAACCAACCGGGCCCCGATGGGCGACTCTACGAACTGGACTCGCGATTACGTGACACGGGCGAAGAAGGCGTCTGGGCCATGACACTTGAAGAATTCGTGCAACGCTTTCAGGAGAACACGGCGCCCCTTTGGCAAAGACTTGCCCTCTGTAAAGCGAGATCCATTACCGGTTCGCGAGAATTGCGAAAACGTGCGGACCAGACAGTCGCAAAGATCATATGCGACACAAAATGGGAACCTGAAATGGCGGTCCGTATCAGGGACATGCGGGATCGGATGCAGCAGACAGCCACTGACGCCAATCTAAAACGCGGTGAAGGTGGCACAGTAGACATCGAATTTGTCTCGCAAATGCTGACATTGCGGCACGCCAAAGAATCGCCCCAAATACTTCAGACTGGTACAACTGCCTCCCTGATGGCCCTGACTGATGCAGGACATCTAAGCGATCAGGAATCGGTCACACTGGTCAACGGTTATCGAACCCTTCGCCGAATCGAAGCAAACCTGCGGTTGATGAATACAACCGCCAGGCATGAATTACCTGAAAATCAAGACATGATGAAGAATTTGGCCTTTCTGATGAATGAGTCTGAGCCAGAAATGATTGTGGCGCAATGCAGCCAAACACGGCACAATAATCGAGACATCTTCAATCAGATTTTTGATCGTGTCGCCGCCGGATCATAACTCACGCGAACACTGCTTTCGTCAGTCAACAGATTGACGAGCCAATCGTTTCTGAAATGAGAAGAACAATGCACCAATTCGACCGCGTTTTATTGTTTTGCCTAATATTTACTGCCTGTCTTGGCATGGAAGCTTTGTCTGTCTCAGGTGCTAATGCGGTTTCCGCCAAGCCCCCAAATATCATTGTGATCCTGGTTGATGACATGGGTTACGGTGACGCTCAATGCTACAACCCTGAATCAAAAATACCGACGCCAAACATCAACCAACTGGCTCGTCAGGGCATGCGATTCACTGATGCTCACGCGCCGGGACCTCTCTGTCACATGTCCCGTTATGGTCTCATGACTGGACGTTTTCCCTTCCGCACGAACGTTGGACTTTGGCGAAAACAACCGCTGATCGCTCCCGACCAGACCACCCTTGCAACACTGCTCTCTGACCACGATTACGAGACAGCGATGGTCGGAAAATGGCACCTCGGATTTACCGAAAATGGATATGACCACCCCTTACCAGGTGGGCCAGTCGACCGCGGATTCCATTCGTTCTTTGGAATCCGTGCATCCACAGACATCCCACCCTACTTTTACATTCGCGGAAATCGGGCTGTCGCACCACCCACTGATCAGGTTGAGTCCCGAAACACCGAGGGCTGGAGCAAAATCCAGGGCGAATTCTGGCGGGCTGGTGGGATCGCCCCCGGCCTCGAATTAAAGGACGTTCTGCCACGCTTCACAGAGGAGGCAATTACCGTCATCAAAGAACACCGTCAGGAATCCCGTAAGAAACCGCTGTTCCTGTACTTGGCCTACCCGGCGCCCCATACACCGTGGCTGCCATCGGAAGAATTTCTCGGCAAAAGCGGTGCTGGAATGTACGGTGAATTCACCATGATGGTTGACCACATGGTTGGACGTGTCCTCACTGCACTGGATGAAGCCAACATGACGGATGAGACGCTTGTCATCTTCTCGTCGGATAACGGGCCGGTTTGGTATGAACACGATGTTGAACGGTTCGACCACGACAGTTCAGGTGGTCTGCGTGGCATGAAAGCCGATGCTTGGGAATGCGGGCATCGCATGCCATTTATCGCCCGCTGGCCTGGCACAGTAACTGCCGGATCAGTCGATCATCGCATTATATGTTTTACCGATCTCATGGCGACCTTTGCTGATCTCATTGGCGCAGAACTCCCAGAGAAAGCTGGCCCCGACAGTATCAGCTTTTACAAAACTCTGATCGGTCAAACCGATGCATCGCGTCCCGCACTCGTCATTCAATCTGGCAGTGGAGCCATGACAGTGCGTCAAGGATCATGGAAGTTGATCACGCAGCTTGGTTCAGGTGGATTTTCAAAACCCAGTCGGGTCAAACCAGGCCCCGGTGAACCCATCGGCCAACTTTACAATCTGAAGCAGGATGCCGGCGAAACGCGGAATCTTTACAACGAGGAACCTGGAATCGTTGCAAAATTATCAGCCGAATTGAAACGCATCCAGAATTCTGGCGGCAGCCGATAAGTCATCCAACGCAAACTCGATGAAGCTCGCTGACGTGCAGCCGAGCATCATCTTCGGAATAACAAGAGTCAGTCGACCTTGTCACCCGTTTCCAGTTCACGAATCCGCACGTCCTTCCATGACACACTGTAGGGGCCACTCCCTGACTTGATGGAATGAACCTGCAAGCCAATGAATCCGGATGCATCCCGATCGTCCTGAAAGTCTGCAACAGGAACGTCATTCACAAAACTGCGTATCCGATTCCCCTGTGCAACGACGCGAAATCGATTCCATTTGCCGGGCTTATAGACAGCCTGCTTTTCAGCAGCATCCACTGTGGTATCAAGCCAACGCGTCCGTCGACCTTCGTCCCAGAAGTTCCCTGCACAGCCGTTTTCACGATTCGTTTTCGACGTAATCTCGCACTGGTAACCAAATACCTCACCTTTTTCCCGCATGCGATCCGGTTTCGATTCCTGAGGAGTTTCTTTGGGATACTGATGACTGCGGATCTGAACCCCGGAATTCAACTCGGGATCACAGCGAACATCAAACTCCAAAACAAAATTTGAGTATGGCCCGCGAGTCAGAAAAGCATTCTTTCCGGGCCCAGTTGTTCCCGTGATCACCCCATCCTCGATCACGTAGGTTGCTTCTCCACCGACCTTGGTCCAACCATCGAGCGAATCACTGCCAACTGACAGTTCCACCCAGTCTCCTGCCACTGCGGGCAGGGAACCAAACGCAATCAAGAACAGCAATCCAATAACACATTTCATATTAAACCTCACGACAGGGGAAAACTACGACCGCATCCTAACGCAATCGGACGACACGTTCAGCACGGTTGACCATGCAATACAGGATGCACCGTTGGCTTGAGCAGGACAACGTCCTGATATTGGTCTCAGCCGCATCTCAGCCGGCACGGGCTTCAGGCTATTTCGTTGGCATTCGATACCGGACCCAACCTGGCAACACAACTCGCACAATCGCCGGATTCCCGATCGATGCTTTGACGCGGCGCGAATACAGAACAGCATCCGGAGCAACACGGTGAAACTCGCTCCAGGGGATAAACAAGGGTGGGTGCCCAAAACGCAGCGGCCAGACAACGGCGATCGCAAGACCATGCTCGTTGCAGCGGAACGACAGCACCGAATGATAGTTGACTGGCCCGATACGGCCGGTACGCATGTAAGCACGTTCCCCCAGCACGGGCTTGTCCGCGCGATACAAAGCGGCAAGTCGGGTCCACCCACTGACGCTCGCCAATAGCCAACACAGTGCAGCTCCAATAAGCGGAATCAGCAGCAAAAAGAACGGGGATCCATTGTCACCCATGGCAGACACCATTCACGCAAGGAAAGAGTCGAAATCCAACCACGCAGGCTAAATCACTCGAACTCACATTTCGTGAAAATCATTTTCCCAGCATTGGTCTGGAGAGTACTGGTGACACGAACTTCCAATTCCTGGCCAATCCGGTTCCGAGCCCCCTCGATCACTACCATGGTTCCATCGTCGAGATAACCAACACCCTGCTCAGGGCCTTCGCCGGCCTTGATCACCTTGAGCCTGAATATCTCATCTGGAAGGAATACTGGACGCAGTGAGTTACTGATTTCGTTCAGGTTGATGACTGCGACATTGTGCAGCTTGGCAACTTTGTTGAGATTGAAGTCGCCGGTCACAACTTTGCCTTCCAGGTGCTTGGCAAGTAGCACGAGTTGTAAATCAACGGTCTGACCAGCCAGTTCCGGAAGTTCGCGATCGAAAATCATCAGATCGACATTATCATCCGAACGCATTCGATTCAGAACATCCAGTCCTCGACGTCCGCGGATACGACGCAGCTTGTCCCCACTGTCAGCGATCGCCTGTAACTCGATTAAAGCGAAACGTGGCATGATCAACTGATTATCAAAAATGCCTGTCGCAACCAAATCTGCAATACGGCCGTCAATCACCACACTCGTGTCGAGCACCAACGGCTTGAAGCCCTTCACCTCACGGACAAACTCGACGTAGGGAATCAGAAAGCGAAAATCATCTTTCGTTTGCAGCAGGACGCTTGTACAGACATAGCACAGAATCAAAGCGATCACCAACTGCACGGTTAGCGGCGATGCATTAAATGTCTGCTGAAGCAACGGAGCCAAGGCAATCGACAAGACGTACGTCAACAGAACGCCTACGAGCACACCGAAATACACGGAAGTGATCGTATCGATCCTCTTACGAGGTGCATAAATATCGGCAACAACAACGACAACCGCCAGAGACATCACCCCAGCGAACACGAGCCACGGTATCGCCTCGTTGGTCGTGCCCAGTGAGGCATTGATGATGACTGAAACGCCACCTGCGCAAAGCAGGAAAACGCAACGAAGTATAATGAGATCCATCGAATAAACGCCTGATTTATCGAAAAACTGACACCCGGGAAATAAAAATTCCGGGCGACGGAGAATCCATTATCCCCATAGAATCCACTTTAGGCCAGTCAAGCACCAGACTCCATAGGTGACTCATGGATTCTGCCTCGGACAACCGAAACGCCAGACAATCACGAGCCAATTACCATCACACCTAGAAAAACAAGGCAAATGAGGTGTCCGAGGTAACCCTGCTCAACCTACCTGCAGAACATCTCGCTCACGATTCTTCCAACGGAACCGTCACACGAGCAAACACACAGTATAAGTGGACTGCAAAAGGAAGCCCATCCATCTTCAGCACCAGACATCCGCTGTGTGACCAAGAACAGCTCCAACCGGCAAACCGCACCTCAGGGCGCACCGTCCACACGAACCTCCATCGGTTCAGCTACTGCTGGAGCCATTAGGTCGACCTCCGGTTCGAACGAACCCGAGGTCATCATCGAGTCCCCAAGAGTGAAGATCACAAACAATCCCACGAACACGAATGAACCAATGAAGATGATCGCGTTGAAGGGTTTGTCGGCGATAAGGTGCATGAAGAAAGCCATGACAAGGATCGCTTTGATCGTAGCGATCAACATTACCACGGCCACCTCAAACGCTCCAAAGTCAAAGTTCGACTGTGCGACCGTGACAATGGTTAGAAAAGTCAACGCGAAAAACACTAGCAACAGTGTTTGCACCGACATGGGGTGGGCGAAATCATGACCGTCGTTTGAATGGCCGTCTTCTGAATGTGCGTGAGCAGACATTTTTCAACCAGTTTACGTTCGTTTAGCGAATCAGGTAGAGCAGCGGGAACAAGTAAATCCAAATCAAGTCGACCAAGTGCCAATACAAACCGACATAGTCAACCGGACCGAAATACTGGCGGTTGAAGTCCTGCCGGACAGCCCTGACCAACAACCAGACCAAGACCGCAATCCCCCCGAGGATGTGAATTGCATGGATACCGGTCATGCAGTAATAAATGCTGAAGAAAACTCCAGCCGTTCGCGGGGTCATCACGTTCACCTCAGTGGTCGTGATCCCGCCGAGTATTTCGTCTTCGTTCATGACGACGGACGATCCGGCCGTGAGATTCTGCTGCTCAAAAGCATTCAAACTGCTTAGGACTCCAGAATTAGTGACATCGGTCGACAACCGCTTTAAGACGGCTTCGTCAACCGGCACCATGGCTCCAGAGAGTGCTGTCGCAGCTGCGTTCTCCCTCTCAAGCGTCTCTAACTCAGGTTCAATTGCAAGACCATCGGGATCGGCATGGGCGTCGACGTGCTGCTCGCCACCGCTCTCGAGAACCATACCCAGCCCAACACCGACAAAGAAACTCAAACAAACCACAGTCAGCGGTTTGGCAACCGCCACCTGAAAAGCGTTATCCGAAATCACACTGATCACGAGCCAGACGACAACACCCACCAAGGCAATGGCGAACGGCAGACAAATATAAATCAGATAGTTGGGTTGATCAGCAGGGTGCGGGTTGTTCGGATCGTAGAAAAACAGCCCCGCGGGCAACAGCCCCATGCCCCACTTGTGTGAATACTCGATGGCTTTCACACCGAGGAAAATCATGGCACACGAGAGGGTCGCCGCAAGCGTTCCAACCAAACCTTTGTGCTGTTCCAACTGTGAACAACGCACAGCCCAGGCCATCGTCAAGGAACTGAACAACAGGACGCCCGTATTGATTGCCCCCAACTTGGTATTCAGAAACTGGCTACAGCCTTCAAAAACCTCCGGCCTGAGGGCGCGGAATATGGCGTAGGCACAGAACATACCGCTGAAGAACAAAACTTCCGTGACCAGGAACAGCCAGATCCCCAGCTTTCCGCTGTCAAACTGCTGCTCAGGCGTGTCGAAGTGGTGCGCTAAAAAAGGCAGATGGTCATGATCGTGACCATGGTCGTCGTGCGCAACCTCGGAGCTGGCTTCGATGGTGGACATGTTGATTGAAAAATAAAAGGAAGTGATATCCGCTGATTCGATCGAATTGCCAAATTCTGGCAGCTAGTTGGAATCTTCGGCATGAACCGGTGCAGCCTCTGGTTGTTCCTCCGGAACGACTTCTCGCTCTGGTTCGATCGTCACATAGCGTTCGTTTTCAGTATCCCATTCAAGATTACTGAAATCATAGGGATCGCCAACCGCAGGAGCTCGCTCAAAGTTATAAAACGGTGGTGGGCTGGTGCACTCCCACTCAA
>JAPKCI010000516.1 GCA_028823035.1 Rubripirellula sp. | reverse complement strand
TGCGAGACTTGGATGAATGCTCCGGGATCAAGTTCGATATCGATGTCGATGATTCCAGCGTTGTGGAACTAGCCATCGGTCAGCAGTTTTCCTTCATGGCAGACGTCGCAACCTCGGGCCTTGAATATCTCGTACCCATCTCGTCCTGCTTTAGATAATGGTTTGCCTTGAATTCGGTAGCCACATCTTCGGAATCCTCAAGCATCGCCAAATAGCGATCGTAAGGGCTGTTGCCAGCCATCAATGTTCGTTCGAAGGCAGCAATTACTTTCGCGACGTTGATGGGCGCTAGGGCTGTGTGAGATTCCGGATCATCCTTGGTGGGCGGAAAGGCTATCTCGAACAACTCCACATATTCGTCCATCGACTCTAAGCGTTCGATGATGCGTTTGTCATCGTTCATCTTCATTTAGAATTGGTTCTTGATTGGCTCCAGAGCGTGTGTCTCTAGACAGGGCCAGCGCGCACTTGGGGGTAGGTGGGACAATTAGGTTATTTTGCGCATTTTGTGGTTGTTGATTATAAAGGTTCCTGAGGATTTGTTTTTTTGTTTTCTCAGGGAGGGTGAATGATGGCTGGGTTGGATCGAGTTTGCTTGGAGGACTTGGCGGATTATTTTGAGGGGTTGGATGATCCTCGGTCGGCGGTCAATCGGCGGTATCCGTTGGTGAGCGTGGTGGTGATTGCTTTGATGGCAGTTTTGGCGGGGGCGGGTGGGCCGACGGCGATTGCCGCGTGGGCTCGTGAGAAGGAAGCGTTTCTGATCGAAGCGTTGTCGTTGCCAGATGGAGTACCTCGCAAGGATGTATTTCGGCGTGTCTTGATGTCGCTTAATCCGAGTGCTTTTCAAGCGTGCTTTACGGCTTGGTTGCTGTCGTTGCGGCAGCGCGCCGAGGCTGCCAGCGAGGTGACTCAGCCAGTGCTGGCGGTGGACGGCAAGACGTCGCGGCGGAGCCACGATCGCAAGAATGGCTTGGGCGCGTTGCACTCGGTCAGCGTGTGGGCGGCCGAGTTCGGGCTGAGTCTGGGACAGGTCGCGACCGACGACAAGTCCAACGAAATCACGGCGATTCCCGAGCTGCTAAGGCTCGTGGATATCAAAGGCTCGATCATCACGATCGATGCGCTGGGGACTCAGAAACAGATCGCTCGTCAAATTGTCGAACAGGAAGCGGACTACGTGCTGGCTCTGAAAAAGAATCACAAGCAGTTGCATCAGGCCGTGGTTTCGCACATCGCCGAGCACTTGCAAAACGACCAGCCGAGCACCAAAGCTCGCGAACACACCACCAGCGAAACCGGCCACGGTCGCGAAGAAACTCGCACGTATATTCAAATGCCGGCTCCCCAAGACCTGCCCGGATTCAGGCACTGGACGGGCCTCAAAACGATCGGCATCGTGATCCTGACCTGCCTTCGCAACGGCCACGAGACAACCAACACCCGCTACTACATCAGCAGCCTGAGCCTGGGAGTCAAACGCTTCGCCCGCGCCGTGCGAACTCACTGGTCCATCGAAAACACTCTGCACTGGAGGCTGGACGTGACCTACCGCGAAGACGACTCACGCCCCCGCAACGAACACCTGCGAGAGAACCAAGCCTGGATCAACCGCTTCACGCTCTCACTACTAAAACAACACAAAAGCAAAGACAGCCTCGCCATGAAACGCCGCCGCTGCGCCTGGAACGAAGAATTCCTAACCGAAGTACTTACCACAACAACAACTTAGTTACCGC
>JAPKCI010000055.1 GCA_028823035.1 Rubripirellula sp. | reverse complement strand
TACAGCGCCGGCAAGTGATACAGCGCCGGCAAGTGATACAGCGCCGGCAAGTGATACAGCGCCGGCAAGTGATGCAGAGCAGTCGCTCAACAGCGAACTGGAAAAGGGTGAATTGAAATGAGTTGGGTTTCCCGGAAACTATTAAGTCGTCGGTTTTTGTTGGTGCTTGGCGTCTGCCTGATGCTTTGTGCCTCCGTTGCGGTCGCTCAACGGGGAGGCCGTTGGTGGCAAGACGGTGGGATTGAAACCAGTCGAAATGGAGTGCCGGATTGGGGTATCAATGAAGACTTCAAAAGCGATGTTTTTACCTTCGTGCGAATCAAGTATGAGTCGATCGGTGGGCGTGGACGCGGTGGTGGAGGTTGGCGGACAGACTATCGCGACAGTGACCTGAACTTCTCGCTTCGTCTGCAGCAACTCACGACGCTCAAGGTCGATCCTGAACCGAAGGTACTGGAACTGACCGATCAACGACTCTTTGATTACCCATTCATTTATATCATCGAGCCCGGTGCCCTGTATTTCAGCGAGGCCGAGGTGCAGGCGTTGAGAAAGTATTGTCTCAACGGTGGATTTCTGATGGTCGATGATTTCTGGGGTGATTATCAATACGAAAATCTTCGTGAACAGCTAGCTCGCGTTTTTCCTGACCGTGCACCGTTCGAAGTACCGTTGGAACACGAAATTTTCCACTGCGTGTATGACTTGAAAGAGAAGCCTCAGGTTCCCGCGATCAATGCAGCTTATCGGATGCAAAATGGCCAGGTGGGTTCATGGGAAAACGCCGCGGACGGCAGCGACACGCGGACGCCACACTATCGCGCGATCACCGACGACAAGGATCGGATCATGGTCTTCATTTGCCACAATACGGATCTTGGCGATGGCTGGGAACGCGAAGGAGAAGATCCTTGGTACTTTGAGGAGTTTTCGGTCAAGAAGGCGTATCCGATGGGGATCAATATCGTGACCTATGCAATGACCCACTGAACTGAGAATGGTGTCGTCCATCGTTCCTGATTGGCTTGGCGACGACCCTGGCTTGGCGACGACACTGGCTTGGCGACGACACTGGCTTGCCGACGACCCTGGCTTGCCGACGACCCTGGCTTGGCGACGACCCTGGCTTGGCGACGACCCTGGCTTGCCGACGACACTGGTTAGGGGCAAGTTGAAGCATCGTGTGTGAAATGTCGGCGCTGACGTGCTATCGCTGAGTTGACGAGTCTGTGAATTCGGTTTCCAGGCAAAGTGCTTTGCGAAAACAGACGCTCGCAGGTCCATCCGTCTGTTCGCTATACGGCTCGATGGGGGCATACCCCGATGATCGATAGAGACGAATCGCGGCCAGTTGTCTGTTTCCTGTCTCCAGGACGATTTGGGTAAAGCCTTGGTCCGTTGCCAGTTGTTCCATCTGAACAAGCATGATCCGTGCAGCGCCCTGTCCACGATAACTCGGTCGGACGAACATCCGTTTGAGTTCCGCAGTCGATTTCTCGAGGGGTCGTAGTGCCAAACAGCCCATCGGTACATCGCCGCAGTAGGAAATCATGAAGATTCCTTGCGATGCATCGAAGGCTGCCAAGTCAAAATCGTGAATGTAATGCGGGGGATAGTCGCGACGCAGTTCTGATTCAAGCTCTGAAATCAGTTCGATTGCAGTGTCTGACTGGACTGGAACCTGGATGACCTGAAAACTCATGACGACCTACACGCGACCACGGGTGAGAACCAGAGAACATCTACGGGGTTTGAGCGGTAGCGTGCTACGCTTTGCTGAGCTTTTCAAGTGGAACATAGAAACGAAGGTAACGCTGACCATCGCTAAAACGTTCGCCTTTGGGATCCTCGACCAGAATTGTAGCGCGACGAGTGATTCGGTTGACTCGTCCGATCAGCATGCGACGGTCGTGACGGAATCGGACCTCATCGCCAATTCGGATATCGAATTTGATCAAAGCTCGTTCACGTTGAGTAATCAAGTCATGTCGATAATCGGTGTGACCAAAATAGCGTTGTGCAATCGATTGAAAACGGGTTTCACTGCAGTTGCCATCGTTCCAAATCAGCATTTCGATGAGATGGACAAATTCATGTTCGGCGACACGCTGCATCGCTTCCAGACGGTCGTGGCAAAGACGACCAGTGACTTCAACCGGTCTGCCAGTCTCTTCAAAGGTTTGGAAAAGAAGGGTTGATGAGAGGACCAATTCAAATTGACGAGGCGCCGCGTGGTTGCCTTGTGGGTAGTTTGTGACCAGCTTCCCGGCAACCCGGGTCATTCGTGAAGAGAGACTAAAGGAAAGTCCTTCCGCCTGCGCGACTGGCAGAATTTTTCCAGCAAAGAATCGATCGTCATACATGTGGAGCATGCGGACCAGATCGTCTCGTCCGACACGAGAAAAATTTGGCTGATTGATTGAGCGGCTCAGTCGCAGGGTTTGTTCATGGATTTCGCGTTGCCAGCGTTCAATCTGTTCGGGGGCGAACGTGCGAATCGCGACCTCTCCAGCAAGACGGCTGAGCAGCGTCTGATCTCGAGGTTTGATCTTTCCACGAAACGATCCGTCGCGGTTCTCCTGGGTTCCAGTTGATCGCGGGATGGTCGGACGGCTGGGTTTCGCGGTGCGTGACTGTGACATGGCGTGACTGTGACATGCAAATTCAGAAGCTTGCTGGACGATGCCCCAAGCATAGCGAAATCCCCTGCCTGATAGCACCGCAATTTTGCATGGTAAACATGTCTCAGGAGCATGGAAATGGCGGTTTCGAACCCAGGCTAAAGCTGAATGGGGAGATTGAATTCCTTTTTGTTGTTCCCGCGCAAAACGGTGACACGTACAGTGTCGCCGGCATGGTGCCGATTGATGCCATGTGAAAACAGCAGTGATTCCGTGGCCAAGTCGATGCGTCCGTCGTAGTTGATTAGCACGTCTCCCTGCTTGAGACCGGCCCGTTTCGCCGCTGCATGAGCGCCATACTGGCCCAGGTGCTGCACCAGAAGCCCCATCTGTTTCTCGCCGAGACCGAGCTTTCGTCGCGTTTCTGGTTCTAAGGTGGTGAGACGCATTCCACCGGTCAGCATGCGGCGGTAAGACCACGATGTCGCACGCCAGGATAGGTCACCCGATTGTCGCCATCCTTGCGGTAGTACAAGCGACTTCAATTCTGATCGACCATCGCGCTGTATTGAAATTGGGATCCTGCCCCCATCAGCGGGTGTCTGATGAAGAACCCACTGTACGTCGGCAATGGATAGAGGTGTCTGTCCGTTGAAGGATGTGATTACGTCTCCAGTGACAAGACCGCTGCTGGCGGCGACCGATCCAGGTAACACGGATTTGACCGTAGCTTTTTGTTTCGGATCCAGAATCAAACCGAGCGTCTTCGGGTGTGGATAGGGGAAAATAATCTGTTCCGGGATCGGCTTTCCAGAATTCCAATAGTAGGAACGCTGGGCTTCTCCGATCTGGTGGCAGTGAATGCAACTCTTGGCTACGTCGCCTTTATAATTCAGCCGATCCGTGAATTTTTCAGCGAGACTTGGATATTTTTCGGGTGACGAAACCTCGGGTTTACCGCCACGCTTGCCCGCAACCTCCGCACGGTTTTGCGGATACCCCCGGTGCAAGTTCAATCCGCCCTTGAGAGCTTCTGCGAGACCCTCGAGGGAAACATCCCCAAGCCAGTCCGTGCGATGTGAACGGGTTCCGAATCTGCCGTATATGGTGCGATCCGCGTTCAAGATGAACACCGCGAATGACTGGTCTGTGTCGTATTGAAACAACTCCAGATCAAGTCCATTGGTCGATACTTGGCGAACGCATACGTATTGGTCCAGCAGCGGCCGGATGACGGGATCCTTGTCGACGAGGTCATCGTCCAGTTTCACGCACTCGTGACATGGAATGCACCGTAGAACGACCAGCATAGGTTTGCCAGTACGCTCGGCTGTAGCAAATGCCTTGGGCAGGTCGTTGTAGATCCAGAACCCGTCTTCGGTCACTTTGCGTTTGTCTTCTCGTACCATTTCGTCCCTTGTCTGCGCCGTGACAGATGACAGCGACAGAAGGCCCAAACAGCAGAAAAGCAAGCGACAGCGTTGACGAGGGAGCATGGCAGGGCGTTGTGTTGCAGGGCTGCGTTTCACGAAAACACCTATTCTAGGTTATTCTGATACCCGCTGTGGCTGGGGTGGTTTTTTCTCGGCAGATTTGAGGTTCAACTCCAATTCCGTGTGGACTCAGACTGAAGCGAGGCTAGTGACGGCAGCCGGATTTCATTCGCGGGGGAACCTCAGCGACTGGGTAAATGGTTGCCAGCTATGCTTGGACGCACTGACGATGCGTTCACTCAAGATGCAGGACTGCTTTGATGCACTGGTCCTGACGTTGAGAGAATACCTCGTAGGCTCGAACGGCATCGTTAAGGCCAAAGCGGTGTGTGATACACCACGACAAATCCCGGGTGGCAAGTTCTGCCTGGTCAGACAGCCGTGACATGTAATGTCGGGCGGGACAGCGACCTGTACAGTACGTCAAATTCTTGTCATAAGCGTCGGCCGGCGAGAAAGAGAAGTGCGGTGTACAGTGACATCCGATGACCGACAGTGTGCCGCCTGGACGAAGCATTGCGTAGGCCAGGCTTTGGGCGTCTGGTAGGCCGACCATTTCCATGATGCCATCAGCACCACGTCCGTCGGTTCGGGATCTCACAGCTTTCAAGGCATCATCGGCAGACGAAAAAGTTGAGGCACCGAGCGACTTTGCAATCTCCAGACGCGGTTGGCATGGATCAACTGCAATGATTTCCCCACCGCCCATTGTCTTTGCTGCGGCAATCGCGAGCAGTCCGACCGTTCCACAGCCGATCACCGCGTAGGTGCCGCTGGCTGATACGCCGGCTGTATCGGCCGCGAATTGACCAGTGCTGAGATTGTCTCCTAAAAGCAGGGCTGTTTCATCGCTCATGCCCGCCGGAATTGGCATGAGTGTTCCATCCGCCAATGGAACACGAACCAGACTGGCCTGACCACCGTGAAGTCCCTTGTCGTTTTGCCGCCAACCGAAAAGCTGGCCCGTGGTACATCGCGAGGTCAAGCCTGCCGTGCAGTAGTAGCACTGACCACAACTAGTGGTGAAGGGCGAACAGACGCGATCGCCTACTCTGATGTTTTTGACATTGGAGCCTGTTGCGATGACTTCACCCACGAATTCATGGCCCATCACAGTGCCTGGATCGAGCCCTGCTTCACGACCAAAAAACGGGTGCAGGTCGCTGCCACACAGTCCTGCCAACGACACACGTACGATTGCATCGTTGGACGTTTCAATTGCCGGGTCAGGCAGGTCGCGGACCTGGACACATCCGATCTTTTCAAAACACACGCCGATCAAGTCGCCACCTCAGGCAAGGATTCAATGTGGAACGTGATTTTTCGTTGCTTCCCCCGCCAGGTCGCAACGTTTCAGCCTGCCGTCTACTGACGTACGAGTATCCGGAAAGCTTGATTAAGTTGGTTGGTGATCGGACCCGGCTTGCCGTCGCCTATTTCTCGGTCGTCCAGTTTCACCGCGGCGATGACCTCGGCGGCGCTGCCCGTCAGAAAACACTCGTCTGCTGTGTAGATGTCGTGCCTTGTCAGGGCGGCTTCGATCGATGCGATACCCATCTCGTCGGCCAATTCAAGCACGGCGTTGCGAGTGATGCCTTCAAGGATGCCGGCTTCCACCGGGGGCGTTATCAATAATGCGTTCTTGACGACAAAAAGGTTGTCACCCGTGCATTCTGCAACCTCGCCCTTGTGGTTCAGCATCAGTGCTTCGACGCAACCTGCTTTGAGTCCTTCCATTTTCGCAAGGATGTTATTCAGGTAGTTCAGCGACTTCACACGTGGGCTGAGAGCAGCCGGGTGATTGCGTATGGTTGCTGCAGTCACCAACTCGAGCCCGTTTTGATATAGTTCGTCCGGGTAAAGCGTGATCTTATCAACGATGCAGATCACTTGGGGATTGTTGCACTTGTAGGGGTCAAGTCCCAGGGCTCCGCTGCCTCGCGTGACCACAAGCCGAATGTAGCCCTCGTCGAGTTTGTTTTTTGAAACGCACTCGTTGACGTCATCGGCCAATTTATCAATCGAGATCGGAATTTTCAGGCCTATGGAAAGTGCCGATTCCCAAAGTCGAATCAGGTGCTGTTCAAGGCGGAATACTTTTCCGCTGTAGATGCGCATTCCTTCAAACACGCCATCACCATAAAGCAAGCCATGGTCGTAGACGCTGATCTTGGCGTCCGCCTTGGAAAAGTATTCTCCGTTGATGTAAATCTGTTGGCTCATGGTAGTGGAATTCTAGACCGTTGGGAAAAAACTTGTGATTGAATTGTCGAGGTTGCTGGTGTTGCGGTGCAGTGTTTGTCTTGGTTTTCGGCGCAACAAAGACGGTCGGCGGTTCGTTGGCGTGATGCCGTCAAGTGACTGCTGAGATGATAATCTTAGCGTTCAATTGACATCTGCCGAGGTGACCGCATCCACCACGGCAGCATCAAAGTAGTTGATTGACATGCCAGCATCGACGACGAGCGATTGTGCGGTGATGCCACTGCTCCGCGTGCTCAGCAGAAATGCAGCCGTATTGGCTACCTCGTCGGTTTGGACGGCCCTGCCGCGAGGAATGACTTTTTCAGCGTAGAGGTACGAATCGACGTATCCCGGAATGCCAGCTGATGCACTCGTTTTTAGTAAGCCGGCGGCAACGGCGTTGAACCGTACCTCGCTGAATCGACTGAATGACTTGGTCAGGAATGCGAGGGATGATTCCAATGCCGCTTTGATCGGGGCCATGAAGCCATAGCTCTCGCTTGCCATTCGAGTCGTGCTGATTCCAATGGTCACAACGGAGGCATCACGCGCGAACAGGTCCTTGAGTGCATTGCAGACGTTGATGAGCGAGTAAGCCGAAATGTCAATTGCCTGAAGAAATTGACTCCGAGTTGTTTCGTGAAAGGGTCGAATTCCCTCGGGGTAATCGGCAAAAGCAATGGAGTGAACCAGCCCGTCGAGCGTGACGCCGTCTTTCGTCAGTTGGTCTGCGAGTTGGTTGATTTCGTCCTGTTTCTCGACGTCGCAAACCATCACAGGTTTGTCTTGGAGAAGTGTGCCGAGGCTTTCCCTGCGTGCTTCACTGCGGATACTGTAGATCACCTTGCCACCAGCCTGCTCGATGACCTTCGCGATGCGGAAGGCGACACTCTTCTTGTTGGCCACACCCATGATCAGAAAGGTCTTGTCTTTCAGGTCGAGGAAATCGCGTGATTGGGTGTCCGCAATATCTTTGGTCGTCACGAGGCTGTCCCTTCAGTCGGTGGTCCGGGGTTGGCAATGCTGCAGGCAAAATCGAGACGGGCTGCCAGTTTTCCCCTAACGTGCATTTTTCCGGTCAGAAAATAGGCATTGCTGACCCGATCATTCAGCGTCACGTGGATGTCAACGGTATCGCCAGGCCGAACCATCCGTTTGAATTTTACAGCGTCCATACGGGTGGCAACCGGAACGTTGCCGGTCGATTCAGTCGATGCAGATTCGCCAGCTTCACTTGCGGAGGGGGGCATCGCGTCGGCCGACAGCAGAATGGCTCCGGCCTGCAAGCAGCATTCGCACTGGATCACTCCCGGGACAATCGGTTGCCCGGGGAAATGCCCCTGTACGAAGTACTCGTCGGCGTGAAACGTCTTGCGGCAGACGATCTCGTTTTCGGTGCGGGACACGATTTGGTCGATTAGCAGCATCGGCTTGCGATGCGGGATTAACTGCTCAATTTCGGTGCTACTCATGTTTCCATCAGACGATAAAAGGCTGGGATGCGTCAACCGGGCGACTTTGCGCACAAACAGTCGATTTGAGCAGTGTATTGAAAGTGGATTGAATTTGTCGGGTTACAAGGGCTGGCCACACCAGTCGCCTCTGTCACCAGACTGCTTTGGGGGGGGATGGACACCTCTTGTCCACTTGCCTCACCTTGCGGTTGATAACAAAGGAAGCCGTCGACCCGTCACTGCCGGCTGCGGTTTTATCCTGCTATTCTGTTTGTCGTTGGCTGATGCATTTCGCCTTGGGCTGATGCATTTCGCCTTGGGCTGATGCACGTTGCCTTGGGCTGATGCACGTTGCGGGCAACAATCAGTCCGATTTATCCCTCGACTCCCTTCTGATTTTTGCGTTCATGACCATTTACTACGCCAACGGCAGTGAAACGACCTCGCTTACCTCCGAGGACTTCCGAGAGGCGTTGCGGCATACATTTGACCAGATTGGAACTCTCGAGAAGGTTTTACTGCTGCCCCCCGACCATACGCGTTTATTCAGTCGGGCCGGTGAGTTGACCGTATTATGCCGCGAACTGCTCGGCGATTCGGTGACGGACATCATGCCGGCATTGGGAACGCACTCGGAAATGAAGCCTGCACAGCTTTCGCACATGTTTCCTGGCGTGCCACACGATCTGTTTCGTCCGCATCGGTGGCGTGACGATGTGGTGACCTTGGGCGAGGTGCCTGCTTCCTATGTTTCGCAGGTGACAGGCGGAGTTTACGACAAACCGTGGAAGGCCCAAGTCAATCGGATGCTGCGTGACGGCGGTCATGATTTGATCTTTTCGCTCGGTCAGGTGGTCCCCCATGAAGTGATGGGGATGGCGAACTACAACAAAAACGTTTTTGTTGGGACGGGCGGCGTCGAGGGTATTAATGAAAGTCATTACTTGAGTGCCGTTTACGGCATCGAGCGAACGCTGGGCATAGCCAATACACCCCTTCGCCAAATACTTAACCATGCGCAGGATCAGTTTTGTCAGGCACTGCCGCTGCTCTATGCACTGACTGTTATTGAGCAAATGCCTGATGGTGCATTGCACACCCGTGGTCTTTACATTGGTAACGACCATGATACGTTTTTTCAGGCGGCGGAACTGGCTCGTGAAGTCAATATCACTCATCTGGACCGGGCTCCGCAGCATGTGGTTGCCTTTCTTGATCCTGCCGAATTTAAAAGTACATGGCTCGGCAACAAGGCGATCTACCGGACTCGCTTGGCGATTGCCACGGGTGGTCGGTTGACGGTCTTGGGACCGGCAGTTGAGGAGTTCGGTGAGGATCAGCAAATTGATCGCTTGATTCGCAAGTACGGCTATCGGACCAAGGCCGAGATCATTCAGTTGGTCGCGGAAAATGAAGACCTTGCCGCAAATCCTTCCGCTGCAGCCCACCTGGTTCATGGTTCTCATGAGAACCGCTTCGAAGTGGTCTACGGTGCCGGAAAACTTTCCGCTGCAGAGATCGCCTCGGTGAATTACACGCCCGGCGATATCAATGCTTTGATGCAGCGGTATGACGTCTCAAGTTTGTGCGATGGTTGGCATGAAGACGAGGACGGGACTGAGTTCTACTTCATTCGAAATCCCGCCCTCGGCCTTTGGCAAGCACCCCTGTAAATCCCAGACCCGCTGGCAACCTCAGACCCGCTGGCAACCTCAGACCCGCTGGCAACCTCAGACCCGCTGTAAATCTCAGACCTGCTGGCAACCGGCGCGGGACTGCAAAGTCAGGGATACATCGGCGGACAGAGAATGGCGCTGAAGCCGCTCCACTGTCAGTCGTTGCCGTTCTTACTCTGCTTTTTGACAAATCTTAGCAACAGAGGGTGGGCGGGAACTGCCATCTGCCCATGGTTGTAGCCATCCAATTCATGCAAAGTTGTCTGTTCGTGGCCTGCGACCTTCATCATCCGCCACAGGTAGGCATTTTCCTCGTAACGGCCTAATAACTCTAACTCGCGGTCGCCGGTGATCAGCAGCAGAGGTGGCGCGTCGTCACGTACGTGAAACAATGGCGCCATGTCGTCAAGGATCGGTTGCTTGCGGTCAATGCCACGCTCTTTGCGGACAGTGAAGTGTGTGATGGTTTGGCCGCTGAATGGAATCAGTCCAGCAATGTCATCGCAGTCGATGTCGTGTTTTTTGAGCCATCGCTTGTCGAGACCGAGCATGCTGGTCAGGTAACCCCCTGCGGAATGGCCGCTGACAAAAATTTTGTTGGGCGAGCCACCGTAATCTTTGATGTTCGCGAACGTCCACGCCACTGCAGCGGCTGCGTCGTCGATGCAGTCGACGACTTTCACTTTGGGGCTGAGGCGGTATTCGACTGCTACTACCGCGATGCCCTGTTCCGATAATTGTTCCGGGATGTGTCGTTTACCCGACGTCAAACCACCTCCGTGAAACCAGACCACGGTTGGGAAATTTTCGATTCCGCGCGGGTAGTGGATGTCGAGCACGCACATGGTCGAGATGGAAGGGTCTGCTGATGTGCGATAGGCAATCGCCTGTTCAGTGGTGTAGGTAGGGGATGTGGCTGGAATCGCTTGTTGAGCGTAACCGCAGACACCAAAGATCAAGGGCAGGCAAAAGGTGAATGCGGCAACAGTTTGTGTGATTTGACGTTTCATGGCGTGGTATCGATGCAGGTTTCGGTTGGTGCGGGCAGGCCAGTCTAGCGAATCGTGATCGGCGGTGAGCCAGGCACGGGGTTGTCGGATTGAGCGTCGCGTGGCTTGATGACTGATGTCGGTGTTGCTGCGGGCAAAGCCTTGGTGAGGACCGGTTGGCAACGTAAAAAGCCCTCGGTGGTAGACCACCGAGAGCTTTTCGATTGTTGATTACGGTTGCCGCGAATGTCTGCGGCAATCGATCATGCCGCGGTTTGGTTGCGGTTTGGTTACGATTGGGGCAACTGTCAGCTACATCCCATGCTGTTGCCACAGTTGTGGCAGAGATAGCAGTTTCCGTTGCGGACAGTGATGTTACCACAGTTGTCACAAGAGGGTGCGTCCATCTGGAATCGTGCAAACTGATCACCCTGGGCAGCTTCTGGATTGGCTGCTGGGGTCTCTTTTCCACTGTTGCTGGCTTGGCTGATGCTTGCCAGCAGAGTTGCCCGTTCGGCTAGCGCCACTGCAGCTCCCGCGTCTTCCTTGAGTCCATTCATGACAGCACTTGTAGGTGCAGCGGTGACTTCCGATCCGTTTCCTTTGCTGGTGTTGTCCAGTGAGGTTGGAACGTTGTCGTGGCCACTCATGAAGGTCAAACCGAGCCAACGGGCGATGTAATCAACCACACTCTTGGCGATTCGAATGTCCTTGTTGGATGTGTGCCCCATCGGCTCAAACCGTGTGTGGCTGAACTTGTTGACGAGGACTTCTAATGGCACGCCGTACTGAAGGGCGATCGAGAGAGCGGTACCAAAGCTATCCATGATGCCACCGATGGTGGAGCCTTCTTTGGCCATGGTGATGAATATTTCACCTGGACGACCGTCTGGATAGAGACCGACGCAGAGGTAACCTTCATGCCCCGCGATGGTGAACTTGTGGGTGACACTTTGGCGAGTGTCTGGTAATCGCTCTCGGCGAGGTTTGTAAACGATTTTCTCAACCGTTTCGGTAACGATTTTGGTTGCGGTCGCTTCCCCACCACCCTCATCGTTCTTGGTGTTCAGCGGCTGCGACTGTTTGCTGCCATCACGGTAGATAGCGACAGCTTTCAACCCTAGTTCCCAACCCCAAAAGTATGCGTTTGCGATGTCTTTCGGGGTGGTGTCATTGGGCATGTTGACAGTTTTGCTGATCGCACCCGAAAGGAAGGGTTGGGCTGCGGCCATCATCGTAACGTGGGCTTGCCATGGAATGCTGCGGACTCCGTTTGCAGGCTGGAAAGCACAGTCGAAAACGGGCAAATGTTCATCGTGCAGTTCAGGAGCACCTTCGATTGTGTCTTTTTCGTCGATGTATTTGAGGATGTTCTCAATCTGACGTTCGTTGTATCCCAGCTTCTCAAGAACGAGACGTACAGTTTGGTTGACAATCTTGAGCATCCCGCCACCGGCGAGCTGCTTGTACTTGACCAGAGCGATGTCGGGTTCAATTCCCGTTGTATCGCAGTCCATCATGAAACTGATGGTTCCCGTTGGGGCCAGTACGGTTGCCTGAGCATTGCGGAATCCATACTTTTCGCCGATCGCAAGGACATCGTCCCAAAGTTTGGTGGCCGCTTCCTTCAACTCTGCAGGGCCGTGGTCGTCGATCGCATCGCATGCTTGGCGATGCATTTGCATCACATTGAGCATCGGCTTCTCGTTTTCGGCGTAGCCGTCGAATGGCCCGACCACGCTTGCAAGTTCGCCGCTCGTGCGATTGGCTTCGCCGTGCAGCAAGGCGGTCAACGATCCGCACAAGCCTCGTGCTGCGTCTGAGTCGTATGCCAGCCCACGGGTCATGCAGACACTGCCCAGATTCGAGTATCCCAGTCCGAGAGGACGGAACTTGTGGCTGTTGCGGGCGATGGGTTCCGTCGGATAACTGGCGTGATCGACAAGGATCTCCTGTGCGATGAAGAACAGACGAGCACTGGCTCGAAAGCGTTCGGCATCGAATGATCCGTCAGGTTCCGCGAATTTCATCAGGTTGATGGATGCTAGATTGCAGGCAGTGTCATCCAGGAACATGTACTCGCTACAGGGGTTCGATGCGTTGATCTCGCCGCTGTTGGGACAGGTATGCCAACGATTGATCGTGGTGTCGTATTGGACACCGGGGTCCCCGCAGTGCCATGCACATTCCGCCATCTTATTGAGCAGCTCTTTGGCATCGTACGAGGGAGCGTCGTCGGCACATTTATCGCTGATCCAGCGAGTTTGCCATTGCTTGTTGTCTCGAACTGATTGCATGTATTTGTCCGTTAGACGCACGGACAGGTTCGCATTTTGGAAACAGACGCTGCCGTACGCCTCGCCGTTGAAGTTCGCCTCGTAACCCTCACGGATCAACGCATGGGCCTTCTTTTCCTCTGCCCATTTGCACTCGATGAATTCGAGAATGTCCGGATGCCAGACTTTCAGGGACTGCATCTTGGCAGCACGTCGGGTTTTTCCACCACTCTTGACCACACCGGCGATTGAGTCGTAAACCCGCATGAAGGACAACGGACCCGATGGGGTACCGCCTCCGGACAGCTTTTCACGCTGCGAACGAATCGTTGACAGATCAGTGCCCGTTCCACTGCCGAACTTGAACAGCATCGCTTCGCTGCAGGCAAGACGCATGATGTCTTCCATGTTGTCATCCACGCTCTGGATGAAACATGCCGAACCCTGAGGGTACTCGTAGGGATTCTCTGGCTGGGCGGTGTCCTTTGCCAATGCGTCCCAATGCCAGTTGCACCTGTCACCGACGACGTTGTACTGAGTGTGAAGGCCCACGTTGAACCACACAGGGCTGTTGAAGGCACCGTGCTGGTGAAGGCACAACCATGTCAAATCGCGATAGAAACGCTCGCCGTCCTCGGCGGTGTCAAAGTAACCGTCCGCCAGACCCCAGTCTGCAATAGTTCGCGTCACGCGATGAATCAGCTGCCGAACGCTACGCTCTCGTTCACCTGGGCTATTCGGGTCACCGTAGAAGTATTTCGATACGACGACATTCGTCGCCAATTGGCTCCAGTCCGTAGGCACTTCGCAGTCGGTCTGCTCGAACAACGCCCTGCCGGATTCGTCTTTGATTGACGCGCTTCGCAACTCCCAGTTGACCGTGTCAAAAGGAGTTTTTCCATCGTCGGGGCAAAACCTTGCCTCGATCTTCAAGCCAGAGTTGTTCTGACGCAACTTGCGTCCAAAACGAGCGCGAGCGTACTCGACGCCAAACTCGGTGTTGACTTTTTCCAACGCCGGATCGCTTGCGACCTCTGCAGAGGTACGTGCGGATAGAACCGTTGCCATTGCTTTAAGACTCCTTTGAGTTCATCCCTGGGTCAAACAAAGATACCAAGGTTGATTCGCAATCCTCGCGAAGCACCTAAGCTTGACCATTCCTAATAATAAGACTTAATAATAAGACCGTGTACGAATGTCGACTGCTTGATTGCGTCGAGACGTGGTGGAGGGAGCCAAGTCATTCGACGTTCTGGGCTCCCCAATTTCCTCGTGCATCTTGCAGTCGGCATTGAAAGCACTACCCCTAGTTGGTTTGCGGCGAAGCAACAACTAGATGTGGGTAACGTGGGGAATCTTAGGGATAGAATCGGCCATGTCAAACAGTTCTTTGAATAAATTTATAAAGTGTTATCTAGAAATGGTTTACGACATCATCGTCGCGATGCCATCACGGACAAGGACTGACTGACTTGACGTCGTAACTTCATAACTGATTAACAGTTAGTGAAGATTGTGCTGGTGGATTTTGCGGCCGTGGTAAGTGGGGGGGAATCTGAAAATATTCACTTTTGTTCCTCCTGATTGTTAAATCAGGGTAGATGCGTTGAGTTGCATAAGGGGATCGGTCTATTGCTGCCAATCGACGGTGTTCCCATCCGATCGGAATCCGTTTCGAAGACGCTACGTTCAGGTAAATGACACGCCGTCGATGACGTCATCGAAACCCGGTAACGGTGCTCAGAAAACGTGCAAACTCGATCTTGAAAACTCACCTCACGAGTTGCAGAGGCGAGAGCCTCCGAAATCTGCTTTTGTTGGCCTATTTATCACGCGTTTTCGTTACGCTGGCCGTGGCGTGATTGAACCTGACAGATTTCAGAGATCGTTCATCAGCATGATTCGCAGCCGAGCAGGGTCATCAGGCCGCCGCTGGTGGTCGGCGGGCAACACCCCACTCTCAATTCCGCCAATGCTCACGCTTGACGCAACCACCTAGTCCACCGTTTCAATGGCCGCTGGTAGATTTTGACTGACCGCTGCGACCTGGAGACCGCAGCAACTAGAGGAATCGAACCACCAATCTCAACGATCCGCCGGCCAATAACGCAGATCAAGACATCATCTGCATGCAAACGAACCTTTCTGCAGGTTTGCCGTTTCCTCAGTTTCGCCCTCCAAAGCTTGCATGACCTGAGGGGATTTATTCCGCCCGCAGTCGCTGATGCTTTGCAAAAACCGATTGATTTCCCGGGTTGCAGACGAATCGCCATCGATCAGCCCGAGTTCGACAGTGACCGGAAATTTCAGTTTTGCGGATTCGATGTTTCCACCAATCCGTAGTTGCAACCGAACCAGCCCCGGACCGTCGGTGACCTGCCCCATTCGTGCGTGGATCGCTTCAACCCCGTTCTGTTCACGCATTTTTTTGATCGCGTTCCAAAACGCTTTCAAATGCTACGGAGCACAGTATAAACGCCAATTCGCAACTGTATCACGCTGCATCTTGGCCCACGGTGACGAAGCAGTCGTGCCGAATAGTCGACACGGAAGGACTGTATCAATTAAGATTAGATTACTTAGTGGTTCACGCGGTTCTTGGTTCCCGCATGGGCCTCGCAGCTGCTCCTGCGAACACTTGTCTTGCCTTCTCTTCACAAATTGCACTATGACGCGTCCGCATCCGGCTATCGGGATCGATTTAGGGACTACCAATTCAGCTGTGGCGTTTGTTGACGCTACAGGCCGCCCGGAAACCGTCCGAAACGCTGAGGGCGGGTTGTCGACACCCAGTGTGATCTTCTTTGATCGTGCGAATCCGGTGATTGGATCCGAGGCATTAGAGGCGGGCGTTGAGGAACCTGACCGTTTGGCCATGTATGCCAAACGTGATGTTGGTGAGCAAGTATTTCGTAACGCGATTTGTGGTGCCAAGCTGCCACCGGAAGTCCTGCAGGCTCTCATTCTCGGCAAGCTGAAAGAAGATGCCGAACTAAAACTCGGCGAGATTAAAAAGGCGGTCATCACAGTGCCTGCCTTCTTCAATGAACCCTGTCGTAAAGCGACACAGGATGCAGGAAAGTTGGCGGGACTTGAGGTGCTGGACATCATCAACGAACCAACCGCTGCCGCGATTTGCTACGGCGTGCAGCAAGGTTTCCTGTCACCCGAGGGGAGTACGTCCCAAAAAGAAAGAATCCTCGTCTATGACTTGGGTGGTGGAACGTTTGATGTCACCGTGATGGAAATTGAGAATCGCAAGTATCACACCATTGCAACCAACGGGGATGTTTATCTGGGGGGAGTCGACTGGGATCGTCGTGTGGTCGATTTTATCGCCGAAGCCTGGATCAAAGAGCATGGGGATGATCTTAGAGAGGATCCGGTCGCGGAACAGTTGCTGTTACGTAAAGCGAATCAGGTCAAGCACGCGTTGACGCAGCGGGAATCGGTTCCGATCGCCTTTGCCTATCAAGGCCAGCGTGTTCGCCCGGACATGGATCGAGAGACGTTCAAAAGCCTGACCGAAGATTTGCTTGAACGAACTTTGATGACGGTCGAACTGGTATTGGATGAAGCCTCGATTAGCTGGAGCGACTTGAGCAGGCTGATTCTTGTGGGTGGTTCAACACGCATGCCCATGATTCGTGATGAACTGAGCCGCTTGAGTCATCTTGAAATCGACCGTTCGCTGTCTCCTGATGAAGCGGTCGCACACGGTGCCGCCATCTATGCGGGGATTCGTTTGGGGCAGGAGTCTGATTCCTTCGCCGGTGTTTCGGTCACCAATGTAAACTCGCATGATTTGGGGGTGCTGGCTGTCGATCCCGAAACCGGCGAACCTCGGCGTCAGGTCATGATTAAACGTAATACCGCCTTGCCTGCGAGGAAAAGTATCCGTTTTCGAACCCACGCAAAGGGACAGCGGAATGTCAAAGTCGCGGTCGTTGAAGGAGGGGATGACCGCGGACGCAACGCTACGAATATTGGCCAGTGTCTGGTAGACGATCTGCCTAAGGGCACGCCCAAAGGAACCTTTGTTGATGTGGTGTTTGATTATTCGCAAGATGGTCGATTGACGGTCAGTGCCAAGTTGCCCGCGTTAAATCACGCGGCGGAAATGAAGTTGGATCGTGCTGCCGGCATGTCCGAAGATGTTCTGGAAAAATGGTTGTCCCTGATGAAAGCAGGGATCACCGAAGAAACGCTCGCAGGGGAAGCCGAGGTCAGTGCCGATAAAGAAAAAAGTGAGCTGGAAGTACTTGAACTCTACGATGACGATGACGATGACGATGACGATGACGATGAGACAGACGAAGCGAAGGAGGTTCAGGAAGATGCAGGCTCGGGATTCCCGAATCTCAAATTCGATGGAGCAGCATCGCCCCCTATAAGTACTCAGAGTGACAAAGCGACCAAAGCTGGACGACCGAAATCTGACGCCCACCCCAGCAAAGATACCGTTTCGCCCAAGGTAGTCGCTGAACGTGTTGGCGACGCCAGTGCTGCACCCAAGCGAGATGAAAAATCGGCTAAGCGTAAGCTGAAACGCAAAGTGGCAAGTGATTCGAAAGTTGTCGTGTCGCCACCCCCTCTGCCAAGCAAAGTGTCGAATGAAACCAGATCAACGGACAAAGCCGAGGAACTGTTGCCGTCTGGGCTGGCTGATCTTGTTGCCGGGAAATCCTTGACCCAGACTGAAGTACCGACAGCAGCAAAATCAACAGCGGATAGCAGTCCCGGTTCCTCACCAGCAAAGCCTGATCTTACCAAGGCCGAAAAAGCGAAGTCGTCAACGGTGACGAAGGCGTCGGGGTTCCCCGATTTTGGAGAGTTGGAGAAACTCTCAGAGCCGCAGGTCAAAGCGGATGGTTCCGCGCTGGACGCGTTCTTCAGTAATCAGAATGCTCCCTCAGGTGGTGTCCCGGCGCCTGCGATCAATATCAGTGTATCGCAGGCACCAAAGAAATCGAAACGTGATGGCAATGCAAAACGTAAGGGGCGTGAAGATGGGGCTGAGGATGGTAAGTGATTCGCACGAATTACGGATACAAGCAACGAGGTGACAAGGCAGGAGCGAGACGATGAGCATGCGGCAAACGGTGACAGTAACGGATGGTCTTGAGGTGTTCAGGATTGCTCCCGAGCATTTGTCCGAGGCGACAGCTCGAGGTCTATCCCATCCTGTTGCCTGTTCGCAAACCTTGGTTGGAAACGGCGAGTATGTGTTTGAAATACCGCTGGAGGATGCGGGAACAGCACAGGCAGACGGTTTGCGGGATCTGCTGGTGCAGGAACGCACGGCATGGTTGCAGCGGCAATCCGATTCGGGTCAGTCGCCGCCAACTGTCGACACGCATGTAGTGGTTCAGACAACGGATCGTCTCGATCAAACTGCTCTCGATGTTCCAGATGAAGCCGTGCTGATGGCAGGTTTGA
The DNA here is from genome assembly GCA_028823035.1 of Rubripirellula sp. Classification (GTDB taxonomy): domain Bacteria; phylum Planctomycetota; class Planctomycetia; order Pirellulales; family Pirellulaceae; genus Rubripirellula. The sequence goes on along the minus strand of JAPKCI010000055.1, from coordinate 13,687 downwards.
GTCAGGCAGAGTATGAAGCTGAGGCAGAACGCGAATCGCAACAGCAGGAATTGGATAACACCGAGGGTTATCGCTGGTATGTGCTGCGGTCGAAGTTCTGGATCGATGAACGTCGGCAGTTTCTGGTGAGCCAGTTGCGGGGCAGCGGTATTAGCGTTGTTGTGCATGTTGCCTTGTTGTTGATTTTGGCAAGCCTGTTCATGAAGGTCGAGGATGATGAATTAAAAGGCTTGGTGATCTCATCTTCGCCGCCTTCAGCCGATCCGGTGCGGGAGGTCATCATTGAACCCAGTCCGCTTGAGATCACGGAGCCGACCGAATCCCCCGAATCTGAATCTCCTGCTCCATCGGAGGTCGTGCGGGCCGAAGCGGTAGCGGCTCCGAATTACATGGAATCGATCAGTGGAGCGGCCATCAAGCCGCCCGCCAGTCCCGCCGCCTCGGGAGTGGGTAAGGCAAGGCCCATGAAAAAGCCGAGCTTCTTTGGACGTAGAGTTTCTGCGGTGAACTATGTTTTCGTCATCGACAACTCCAATAGTATGACCAAGGGACGGTTTGAAACAGCGCTCAATGAACTACTGATTGCTGTAAATCAGCTCACCGCGAAGCAACGGTTTTACGTTATTTTCTATAGCGATACGGCTTATCCGCTGTTCTATCCCAAGCCAGCAACCGGACTGGTGCCTGCGACCTCGCGGAATAAGGAATTGTTGCGATCGTGGCTCAATACGGTTCAGCTCTGTCTCAAGACGAACGGCAAGGAAGCGATTGCGGCCGCCTTTGCACTGAATCCGGATGTAATCTTCGTTCTCGGAGACGGCGCTTTCACTGATGGGGCTTCCAGCTTTTTTGCGGACCGACCCCAGAGAAAGATTCCACTGCATACCCTGGGAATGGAAGTCAAACCCAATGACTCAATCGCCTTCCAGAAATTAGCCAAGGCGAATGGAGGCACTTACAAAGATGTGGGTGTTGCTGAGGGAGCTCTTGCCATGTCAAAGAAATTTCCGAGACACAGAAACGTTGTGCGCGGACCCATCTGGGGTTTGATGCTTAAACCCAAGCTAAACTTGAAATAATCTTTGCTGGTACAGGTAGTGCCTGCCATTCCTTTGAACGAGTCAAGTTGAACTTCCATGAACCGTGTTGCCTCATGCCCGACGTGCAAGACGGACTATGAATTGGATGAAGATGACATTGGTCATCTGATGGAGTGTGAATGTGGGGCTGCACTGTTTGCCTGCCACACGAGATCGTTGGCTGCGTTTTGGATGCAGTGCAAGCACTGCGGTGGTAAGCATCAAGTTTGCGGTGGTGATGCTGGGCGAACGGTTCGAGTTGACTGTGGTGCTTCGGTTTGTATCCCTGCGGTGACCTTGCGGACCCCCATTGGGACTCGTGACACGGCAGCCAAATTCCAGGCGTCAGCAGTCAGCGATGAACTGCCGTTCGCCACACCCCCGGGAGACATGACTGCGCAAGAAGTGCGGGGTAGAGTTGCGACATTGCCTCCCCCCGTGACGAGTTCTACAGCTGTACAGGACTCGGGAAACGACACCTCTTCGTCGCAGAGTGCAACGAACAGAGAGCAGGCCAAACCCAAAACAATGCTTGGACCTAGGTTGGGTTTTCTGGGTGTTGTGGGATTGCTGGTGGTGGCGATTGTGATGTTCTTTCTCAGAGAGCCACCGTCGTTAAAGAGGCGAAAGAGAAGCATTGGAACTGCGCAAGTGCAAGGCCAGGATTCGTTCAAGCCAAGTGCGGAGTTGGCGGCCGGGGGCATCGACGGGTTGGTGGGAGCTGATGGCTTGAAAACCGCGATTGCTTGGCAGGAAGCCAAGACGCTCCCGGCCAGCAACGTGACGTCCTTGAATGATCGGCAAAGAAGCGGCACGACTGAGGCAGATGGCGGTTATCGTGTTCCACCACCGCCGATATACGCGTTGCCGCCAAAACGGGAACCCCGCGTTCGTGTTCCTGTGATACGGGAAAAGGTGTCCGTGACTTCCTTGGCACGAGGAATCGAATTGGCATTCGCGGAATACGAGAAAGTCGAGCAACTCAGAGACAAGTCGATTGCCTCTGAAACCAAACAGGATATCGACGAGTATCAGCAGGCCCTCGGTCGGGCGTTGGGGATCATTGAGCATGTCCACACCATGGCGTTGGTCAAAAATGACATGGCGTTGGTCAAAAATGACATCGCTGAGGTAGCGACAATGCGGTATCTGCTGGCCTACCTCTACTTGACCGCAGGGCTGTTGCCAGAGGCTTGCGTCATGGGAGAGGCGGTTGCTCGATGGGGAGATGTATCAGACCCTTCCACGAGGGAGGCAGCAATGATCTCGTTGGCAGCTGCCCAGGAACTCAGTGAAACGCACTGGGGTAATTCCGAAGACTTGGGTGAATTGCGACAGATGGAAGTGATCGCTGGGATTCTGCAGAAACGTTGGCCGAAAAATTCGCAAAGCGATCTGATTTGGATGAACCTGGGGTATTTGTATGAGGCATTTAACCAGCCCCGGCAGGCGATTCGGATCTATGAAAGAGTGCCAGAAATGTCTGATAATTATACAACCGCCTGTCTCGCATCCGGGCTGGCGCAATGGAATGTTTTGCGGCAACAGGCGTTGGACGCCACAACGTCCATCGACAGCGGCGATCGCAAGCTGGCTAGGCAGAAGCTGACCAAGGGATTACGCGAGACGGAAAAATCCGATCCCGAGATTTCGCAGGCGACCGTAGAGGCTCGCTTGGCTCTTGCACAAATTGACTTTTCTGCCGGTAAACCGGAACAAGCAGAAACCTGGTTGGTAGAGGAACCACCGGCGGTGATTACCTCGATTCGGGTCAACGAAGAAGATGATAAGAACCCGTCAGGATTTCTGGTTGACGAAGCGACCGCCAAACAGATGTTTGATGTGCTTTTCCATGCTCGCAATCAACGGGGGGACATGGCGGGAGCTACGAGCATACTTGAGGACATGGCACGATTGCTCGATACCTCAGACGAGCAAGTGGCGGCGCGACGGATTTCGATTCTCAAGAGTACATTTGAACGCATAAAAAGTGGGGATGATGTTACCGAGCAGGATTTTGCGACTGCCAAGCAGATGTCCTCAGCCATCATGGAAGATGAATCGACAATTCCTACGTCAACCCTATTGTGGCTTGGTGAATCGTGGGCACAGTCGGGAGAACGAGCACAGGATTCAGAAATTGCCAAAGGCTGTGCTCGTCTCGGCTCCGAACTCTTTGGGATAGCCATTCTGCGGAATGACTTTCCGGCAAATTCGATGCAGACTGCACAGTTGCGTCGTATCGAGTTGTTGCGACGCTCTGGATCTGTGATGGAGTCGCTGAAGCAAATCGAAGATATGCTGGCCGGTGAGCCCAATGTCTTTGCGCTCCAGATCACCGCAGCTCAGACCTTGCAGGAGTTGGCGGTTGAAGATGGTCGGGCAAGTGATTTACTGGCTGCGATTAACGGGCCCAGTGGTTTTTCCCCTATCTGGGGTTGGGGGAAACTGGTGACGACGCTGCACGCGGCTAAATACTCAGCAGCCGGGACACCTCGGCATTCCGAGCAGCTATCGCTCGCTCAATATCATCTCTATCAGTGCCGGTACCTGCTTGCTGTTCAGGCGAAGGACCCAATGGAGAAGGCTCGTCAACTGGCGGAGGTCGGTCGGGCGTTGGCAAAGCTGATGGCAACCATGGACAAACAGAGTGTTTGGTTCCCTCGCTACCAGGCACTGCAGGCCCTGATTGGCGGCCCAAAGTAACCCAAAGCCGGCTTGCTGATTGCGGGCTGCTCGTGGAAACGATGGAGGCGTCTGAGGGGCATGTGGCGGGCCTGATTAGAGGGGGCGTTTCACTGGGAAAGTCCCTGGAAGCGGCCGGTGGACTGCTGCAGTTCGGTCTAGGGCAGTATGAAGTCTGTCGGGAGTGTAGAATTGAAAGTACCTGATGCCGCTAGGATGGTCGTTGGGGTAGTTCGCCTTTTCAAATAGACAACATGCCTGATTCGCCAGAAACGTTCGATCCCTATTGGGAATGGCTGGAGATACCGCCCGAGGATCAGCCGCCGAGTTATTATCGTCTGCTCGGAATAGATGAATTCGAACAGGATCTCGCTGCGATTGATGCGGCAGCGAAACAACGCACTGCTTACTTGCATCCGATGGGCGCGGGGCCGAGTCGAGAGTCAGTTCAGCGGCTTCTCAGTGAAGTTGCCAAAGCACGCCGAACTCTGCTGGCTGCTGATGCGAAGTCGGCCTATGACGAATCGTTGCGAGTTCCCCCGGTGCGGTCAACGCCACCGCCTCTCTTGCAGTCACCGCCAATTGAGACAGCAGTCAGTCACGCCGTGACTCTGCAAAACGAGACGCTGGCGACTGATGCCGATGACGAGGCAGCGGAGAAGCCGAGCCCAGAGACGATACGGCGGAGAAAAAAATCCCTGCTGAATGATTGGCGGGTTCACGTAGTGTCGGTATCAATACTTTTTGTAGGTGCTGTTGGTTTCGTACTGTACAAGAACACCCGCCCCAGCAAAGTTGCTTCTGTCGCAGCGCCATTATCCAAACCCCGGACGAGTGCCTCCACACGCCGTGTCGCACCGAGCGAGGTATCGGCAATCCGAGATCGCTCAGATAGCAGTAGCTCGTCAGCGTCGATGGAGCAATCCAAGACGCAGCGAGAAAAAAACGCGAAAGCACAGTCGGGTATTCTCGGCAGCAATTCACGGCCGAAGACGCCGCTCCGCGGGCAGAGTGGCCTCGGAAGGATGCTTGCCGAAAGTGGTTTCTCCATGGATCATGTCGAAGGACACAAGGATGCAATGCCGCCCGGAGGCAAGGCCACTGAAACCGGGAACGCCGGGGGCGGCGGCACTACCAGTGCAAAGGCAAGCAAAGGCGGCAGCCTTCCCACGACTGCCGAAATCGAGTTGCCAGACGACTGGCTGAATGGACTGACGGCTCTGAACGATTTTGAAAAACTGCTTGATGCAACGTTTGATGTCTCCAAGCTACATGGTGTGTTGAAGTCCGAAGATGGAAAACTGGTCATGCAACCGGTTGACCCAAAGAGTGCCGCTGGCAAGCTGACGCTGAAGAATCCTAAACTTGGACTGGGAGAAACAGTTGTATTGAAAACCAATCTGTCCCTTGAATCGCCGATGGACAACCGACTCGGGCTAGCCGTTGGGCAGGTGAGAATCAGTCTTTGCCCCAAGGAGGAAGTTGTGGAAGTTCGAATCAATGGAAAGAAAGCGGCTCAATTCAGTCCGATGTCCGGCGAAGAAATTGTTTTGGCGGTTACACGCGATGACAAAGATTCCAAAAAATTTCATTGGATAACTCAATCTGGTTCCGAGACACAATCCGGAAGAGTAGAGTTCCGTGCCGATTTGCCAGCGTCTGTTCCGATGGGTGTTCTGGCGAAAAGTAGCGATAAGAATCCGGAACCATCTATCGAGATTACGGAATTCTCATACGGAAAACTGACAAACAAACTTGAGCTAGTTAAGACGAAGTACTTGCCTGTGGACCCGCCGAAAAAATGAGCGAGGTTGTTTGATTCGTCACTTGTTGATGGATTTTCCGAACCGGACGCTCGACGTCACGGTTGTTCTTAACCACTGTGGTTGCACCCACAAACCGACTTGAAACCATTCATGAAATACGCGATTTGCAATGAGACCTTTGGTGATTGGCCCTTGGACAAAGCGTTGGCGTACGCCCGCGATGCTGGATACACAGGCTGGGAAGTTGCTCCCTTCATGCTGACAGATGATCTGCTGTCCTATGGCCAAGACGAACGCCTTGCCTATCGCAATCAGGTCGAAGCAGACGGGTTCCAGATCACAGGGTTGCATTGGTTGTTGGCAAAAACCAATGGGTTGCACCTGACGAGTGTTGATGCCTCGGTGCGGGAAAAAACGTCCGAATATATCGGAGAACTGGCACGACTCTGTCACGATTTGGGAGGCAAAGTGATGGTTCTCGGATCACCACAGCAACGGAATGTTCCAGCTGACCAGTCGATGGAATCGGCGATGGAAAACGCTGCCGGTGTGATTCGGGCAGCAGTGCCAGTTCTGGAGGATCTGCAGGTCCAGATCGCATTGGAGCCCTTGGGGCACGAAGAAGGAAACTTCTTGTTGACGGCGGCCAAGGGGCGTGAGCTACAGGCGATGATCGGTAGCGAGCAGGTCAAGTTGCATCTGGATGTGAAGGCCATGAGTGATGAGCCGACACCCATTCCCCAGATCATTCGGGACAACGCGGACGCCATGATCCATTTTCATGCGAATGATCCAAACCGTCAGGGGCCAGGCATGGGCGAAGTCGACTTTGTCCCGATCTTTCAAGCATTGCGAGATGTCGGATACACCGACTGGGTGAGTGTCGAGGTGTTCGATTATGAACCGGGTGTCGAAACATTGGTCACTCAGAGCATGCAGAACATGCTGACCGCTGTGGCTGCGATCGGCTAAGATTGCTGCGGTCGGCTGTCACCTGATTTTGGTGGGTTTTCACAGAACGCCTTCAGGCGATTCAATTCGTCTTGCAAGGCGCCGGAATTGGATTTCTTCATCAGGAAACCCATGGTCGAAATGATGATGCGAAAAATTCCCTTGCCGGTTACCGTTGACCTCTGAGTTACTCGAGTCCCTTCTGGAACATTCTCGAAGGTGTAGTCAACGGTCAGGCTGAACGCAGGACCTTCCATGCGAATCCCGCTTTCGAATGGTGGTGAATGGCGTGTGACCACGCCGTCAAATTTCAGTTTTCGGCCGTGCTCTGAAGTCACTGTACGGAAGGTGGAACCAATCACCTCGGGGGTGACATTCAAGGTTTCCTCTTCCTCGACAATGTTGCTCCACTCGGTAACATGATTGTTGGTTACTTGAAATACCTGTTCGAGAGGACAGGCAATGATGACGCTTCCGATCATGGCCATGAATGCGACCCTCCAGTTGATTGGGATTCAGCGCAGGTCCAGATATTGAACTAATGGTCACTTTTAACAACGACGCATTTCGAGAATGATTGGTTGTTCGTCGGGATCATTCTAGCGTGTTGCGTGTCAGACTAGAAAAACGCCGCGTGTTTTTGTGCGCGGCGTGACTGTCTGTCTTGTTGCTATCGCAAGCCGGGATTATCGATTGATTGAATCGCTGGGCTTGGTAGCGAGTTTTCCTGCTGGACGCAGGACAAACACTTTCGGGTCATCGACGACGAATGCCGTGCTCCAACGTTTTCCGTCGTTCGCGCTGCAGATGTTGTAGAAAAAGGTTCGAAAACGCTCAGCACGATAGTCGTACGGGAATTGGCTGGTGATGTAGTCATCCTCGTTCAGGGGATCCACACCGGGTGAGGCGTAATAGTGAACCATGCCATCGGGTGTCACGCTCATGCCCAGAGTCCACCAGCCAGTACTTTTAATCTGAGGACCCGTGAAGTCCCGTCCTCGTTTGTTGCTGCGAATTCTGATCGTGGCAAAGTCGTGTTCTTTCTTCGATTGATTCTTGTTCTCGAATTCAATGAACATGCCGGGCCAGTAGATCTCATTCCCCATTTCGCGTGTGGTCCGCTTGAAGATGCTGACCCCACTCTCTTTTTCGACCATGGCGGTCGTTTCCAGCGCGATGCGGAAACCAAAGTGTGGTCCGGTACGGTTCTCCCACTCTTCGACGGGTGGCAGGTAAACACAGGTTGTTACGCTTGGCACTTCCGACACATTCAATTTGCGACGAAGCCGGTATTGCACGTTGGCGACGAAGTCATCCTGTCCCATTTTACCACTGGGCTTGTTTGGGATTCCAGTGAATTTGGATTGCAGCAGCATGGCTCCCGTGCTTTCCGGCAGACCGCCTGCGGGAGTCGAAACCCGCTTGACGATGTCTGGGTGGCCACGTTTGATACCTTCGTACCATCTTCCATTGGTGGTGCGTCCCATGGGGCCACGCTGGTTTTCATCAATGTCCTCGGTGCTCTTGGGATTCCTTGGAATGTAATTCCATTCGGGATCCTCAAAGTCGTCCGCGACACCCACGATTTCGGATCCCGTTCCCGGAACAACAGGGCGTTGCCCAAGTAGAGTTGGTATTTGTATACCACCGAGAGCGCAGATTGCACTCGCCGCGAGTACGCGTTTCAAGGAAATGTGCATGGTTAGATCTCTTTCTGGCTGAACGAAGTCAGTTCGGCTAATTCGATGCTTGGGAGATCGCAATGCTTCAAGCGCGTGCGTCCTCCACCCTCCAAACCGGAATATCGGCAGAATCGTTTCATCTTCTCCAGCCAAATCAGGTTTTGACGGCTATTGGCAGGTTGGCTTTAATGCTGAATGAACATCCCAAATGGCATTTTCTTTGCGTTTGTGTTGTTAAACTCGTTGCTGTGGGGTGGTTCAACACGAGGGTATCAGGCAGGAGGAATCGACACTGTGGCACGCATTCTTGCCAGTTTTTGTTTTTTCGCCTTCTTGTCGGGAAGTTGGCAATGCCCTGCACAAAGTGATGCTGACGGGCAGAACGCTGCAGCCGAGCCTGTCACGGAGGTTGCCCTGTTCGGCGAAGGTATCAGACCAACCCCATGGTTGACGCCCCAGGCCGAAAAGGCCGGTTTTCATTTGCCACCGGGATTCGAAATCAGACTGTTTGCATCAGAGCCGCAAATCGCAAAGCCGTTGAACATGGCTTTTGATGCCCGGGGACGATTATGGATCACGCAAAGTTTGGAGTACCCCTATCCGACATCAGAGGGACAGGAAGCGAGAGATGCTGTCATGGTTTTGGAAGATACCGATCAGGATGGTTCGGCTGATCGGTTCACGAAATTCGCCGATGGTCTCAATATTCCGATGGGTTTGATTCCGTACCGCGATGGATGCATCTGCTTCAGTATTCCAAATCTCTGGTTTCTGAGGGATACAGACAACGATGGAGTCTGCGATCATCGGGAAGTCATTCTGGGCCCCTTTGACACCAGTCGTGACACTCATGGCATGATCAATGCGCTGCGTGATGGTGGTGATGGTTGGATCTATGCATGCCATGGCTTCAACAATCAGAGTGAGGTAACCGGAAAAGATGGCCACACCATTACCATGAAGTCAGGAAACACGTTTCGCTTTCGTCCCGATGGAAGTCGTGTGGAACATGTCACACATGGCCAAGTCAATCCGTTTGGTATGACTCAGGATCAGTGGGGCTATCGTTACTCGGCTGACTGTCATAGCAAGCCAATCACACAGTTGGTACGTGGCGCGCACTACCCGAGTTTTGGGGCTCCTCACGATGGGCTCGGATTTCTTCCGGCAATGATGGATCATTTGCATGGTAGTACCGCCATTTGTGGCCTGGCCTATTTTCCTCCCAAGGGTCCGTTAGAACCGTTGCGAGGTCAGATGATCAGTGGCAATGTGATGACGTCACGAATCAATCGAAATCAAGTCAGCTATGAGGGCGCGACTGCCAGAGGTACCGAGTTGCCCGATTTTTTGACGTGTGATGACCCTTGGTTTCGTCCGGTTGATATTCAGTTGGGGCTAGATGGTCATATTTATGTGGCTGACTTTTACAACAAGATTATCGGTCATTATGAAGTCCCGCTGGATCATCCCGATCGTGATCGAACCAGTGGACGGATTTGGCAAATCCGTTATCGGGGTGCCTCTTCTGTTGATGGTGGAAATAGCTCGAATGCAGATTTTAGCAGCATACTTTGGCAACAAGGTCGGACCGAGTTGGAACGGCTCGCTGCGTTGCGTTCATTGGCGTTACAGCAACCGATTGATCAAGAACATGTAGTGAAACTTCTGACGGATCACTCTCTGTTGTTGCGTGTGGCAGCGATGAACTTGGCCTCGGAATTGTTGGTTCAAGATTTACCGCAAAATCAGAAAGCGGTGTTGCTGCGGTTAGCTCGCAATCGTTTGACGGCTGATAATCCGCACCTGCAGCGGGCTGCTGCCGAGTTGATCGGTTTGCATGGCGATTTGGCGGATACTCAGGCACTGTTTGCTGTGCTGGCCGATGTGCCAGGCAATGATGTTGTCCTGCGTCAGACGTTGAAGATCGCGATTCGTAGTCAATTGCAGGCGGCATCGGACTCAGCGGAAATCTGGAAGGGAATTCCGTCCGAAGAGATGGCGATGATCATTCAGGCGACTGAACATCCCCGCGCCGCGGATGCGTTGCTGCGTTTTCTGCGTGAGCATCCGGAATCATCTCACCGCGAGGCGATGCTTTCCCATGCAATCAAGCAGGTTGAGCCGGATGTCATCACGCGTTTTGTGGACGTTGTTCGCGAAATTGTTGGCAGAGATTTAGGCAAGCAGCAGGAATGCCTGAAGGTATTGTACGAAGCTCAGAGTTTGGGGACTGCCGCAGTACCTGCTAGCCTGCGTACGTGGGGCATTGAAGTGGTTGATCGGCAACTAATTGCTTTTGAAAAAGAATCCCCCAAGGTGACTTGGTCAGTGGGCGGTGGTGAAATGTGGCGGCGGGAATCTCGTCAACTCGCCGGTGGAGGGCAGACGCTGTTGATCAGTAGCCTCAGCCATGGAGAAAAATACACGGGGCAACTTGTGACTGCTTCCTTTCCAGCACCTCCGGTGCTTTCGTTTCGGCTTGCCGGGCACAATGGTTTTCCCGGCGAACCTGATCACGGCAAGAATGTGGTACGGCTGATTCGAGCCTCTGACGGACGCGTGTTGCGCGAAGCAAACCCACCACGCAATGACGTCGCGAAGCTGATTCGCTGGGACCTTGCTGATGTGCAGGGTCAGAACGTGCGTCTGGAGTGTGTCGACGGAGACGCCGCCAGTGCCTATGCGTGGCTGGCGGTGGGCGAATTCGAGCCAGGGTGGATCGCAGTATCCCAAGGACAAGAGACGCTGCGCGATGCTTTGCAGTGGATCGGTAAGCTGAAATTGGTTGAGCGTCTTGACCGTCTTCGCGGTATTCTGGCCAGCGACATTTCGATGCAATTACGGAGTGAAGTAGCCAGAACTGTTGCCGAGGTCAGCGATCGACTTCTGGATGCGATTGCTTTGCAGTATCTTTCGGTGGTTAACGCGCCAGCAGATTTGGTTGACGAAATGATTCTGGCATCCCTTAGCGAAAATCGCGAGTCCATGCTGCAACACCTCAAGACGCTGTGCAAAAGGATGTCAGCCAGCCAACAGAATGCCTTTGCGGTTGATTGGGCCAAGCAACGAGTTTCGATTGAGACGCTGTTGTATCTGACGGATGAAGGAGTGATCAGCCCTGCTGTGCTGGTCGATCCAACGGTGGCACAAGCACTGAACCCAAGACTTTCTGAAAATGAACAGGAGCGTGTTAGGTTGCTGACCCAGGGGTTGAATATCAACGCAGAGCGGGCAGAGCATTTGACGCAGTTGCAGGTGTCGCTGGCGGGATATCGGGGAAATCGGCAGGTTGGGAAGACGCTCTACACGAAGCATTGTGCTGCATGCCATCAACTACGCGGCGAAGGGTCGGTCGTTGGTCCTCAACTGGATGGAGCTGCGTCACGGAGTGTGGACCGTCTGCTTGAGGACCTGCTCATCCCGGATCGCAACGTCGATCGGGCGTTTCGAACCACGAGTTTTTTGATGGAGGATGGGCGGGTTGTCGTTGGGTTGGTGGTAGAGGAATCAGCAGAGGCTACCCGAGTAGTCGAGTCCAACGGCAAGGCGGTGATGCTCGACCCCGATGCGGTGGAACAGAGACGAGACAATGGCAGGTCGCTAATGCCTGGTAATATGCACGAGGTGTTGACGCGGGAAGAGTTGGGTGATTTGATTGGCTTCATTCGTGAATCCTGAGGCAGCGTGTCCAGGGTTCCATTGGAGTTGAATTCGACGAAATGTGAGGTCGGTGTGCTTGTTAGCATTTTTAATGATGTGGTTGGGCCGGTCATGCGTGGCCCATCAAGTTCGCATTGCGCGGCTGCCCTGAGAATTGGGCGGATGGCACGCGATCTGATGAACGGTCAGATCGATCATGTGTTGGTCCAGTTTGATAACGGCGGGGCTCTGCCGACGACTCATCAGAGTCAAGGATCTGACATGGGGCTGTTTGGTGGACTTCTCGGTTGGGAAGCGGATGACGATCGTTTGCCCGACTCTGGTGAGTGGCTGAAGCGGGCTGGGGTCAAACTGGACTTCGAGTACGGAGATTATGGTGATTCGCACCCTAATACCTACCGGCTGACGCTGAAAAATGATTCCAGCCATCATCATGTGATCGCCATTTCAACTGGCGGCGGTATGTTCGAAATCATTGAAATCGATGGCGCAACGGTTTCGATCGGTGGCGATTTTGATGAAACTCTGGTGTGGGGTGATCAGGGCCTGGCTAATCTCGATGCACAGACCGTTTGTGACGAAATCGGGGCGGACCATGTCAATGTGGTGGCAGCCGGGACCGTGACTTTGGTTCATGTGCAGGCACAGACGCCCGTCACCCGCGAAAAACTGGATGCCGTAATCACGGTCGGCTGCATCTCGCATGTCAATCACGCCGCGGCGGTGTTGCCGGTAAAATCCCGGAGAGAGCTGCAGGTTCCTTTTCAAACCTGTCAGGCAATGCTGAAGTTTTCGGAACGGCATTGCCGTGATTCAGGTGCCGACAGCCTTTCACTCTATGATTTGGCGGTTCACTACGAGGCTGCGCGAAGTGGACTGGGAGAAGCCGAACTGATTGAAAAGATGTCAGGGATCGTCCGGATTCTGCGCAACAGTGTCGAACAAGGTTTAGCCGGCACGAGCTATGAAGACCGCGTGCTGGGGTTCCAGTCGGGTGGTTTTCAGAAAGCGATTGAGGAAGGTCGGCTGATTGATGGCGGTATTCTGAACCGAATGGTTCTTTATATTGCCGCGTTGATGGAAGTGAAGAGTTCCATGGGAGTCATTGTGGCGGCGCCCACCGCCGGGGCCTGTGCTGCGTTTCCTGCGGTTTGTCTGGCCATTGGCGAGAGCCAGAAGTTGAGTGATGGCGAGATTGCCAAGGCGATGCTGGCGGGAGGAATGATCGGAGTCTTCATTGCAACACACTGGAGTTTTGCTGCCGAAGTGGGGGGCTGTCAGGCAGAAGGTGGATCTGCCTCAGCGATGTCAGCGGCGGCGATGGTGACGTTCATGGGGGGGGATGCAGCGAGGGCCTGTGGAGCTGCTTCGATGGCGATGCAAAATATGCTGGGCCTGATCTGTGATCCCGTCGCTAACCGCGTGGAGGTTCCGTGTCTCGGAAAAAATGTTTTGGCAGCCAGTAACGCGCTGTCCTGTGCAAATATGGCGATCGCCGGTTTCGATGCGGTGATTCCGCTGGACGAAACGATTGCTGCAGCAAAGGCCGTCGCAGAACGCATGCCACGCGAGCATCGGTGCACCGCTTTGGGCGGACTGGCGATCACACCTACTTCCATCTCCATTCAAAAGCGGCTGGAAGGCTGTGGTAGTTGTGGTACTCAGCACTGAGCGGCTGTGGCCTACTTGCACAGGGCGGTGATGACGCTGTGCGACTCGGGCAGTGCTCTGTGCGAGTCGGGCAATGTTCTGTGCCAGTCGGGCAATGTTCTGCGCGGCTCCCGGTTCTGCTCATCTTCGGCGACAGTCGAGAAGTGATCCGTCGAGAAGTGATCCGTCGAGAAGTGATCCGTCGAGAAGT
>JAPKCI010000275.1 GCA_028823035.1 Rubripirellula sp. | reverse complement strand
CAACTTCTTGAAGCCAGATGCGTTGACACGGGCAAAGTGATTCCATGGCACGACGACTTGGACATCAACACACCTGACCCAGACACTCCTTCCCGGAGAGGCAGGCTGCGCCCCAATGTCGTCTGGTTCGGTGAAATGCCGCTGGGACTGGAAACCATCGAGCGGGCGGCTTGCCAAGCTGACCTGTTTCTTGCGATCGGTACTTCTGCGGTCGTCTACCCCGCAGCAGGCATCGTGCGGTCTTCCCCACCCACATGCAGAAGGGTTGAAATCAACCTTGAGTCGACCCCCCAATCCGAATCCTTCACCGAGACCATTCGTGGAACCGCGTCTGTCGAGGTCCCGAAATTCCTCGCGTCACTTGCGGTGAAGAAAACAGGTCTCGGGTGAAGTCACCGATTCAACAGGGACGTAAGCCAATCAGTATTCGACTGACTCATCGTCGCCGATTGCAAATTCCTGCCGGTTCCGAAATATCTCTCGCGAACGATGCGGCTGATAACGTGAATCATGGGGAGTTGAAACAATGACCTTGCCCGCTGGGGTGGGTTCAATGATCCGAATTACCTGCCCATCGGCTTTTGGAACCTCAGGCAGGTGGATCTCTGTTTCCATAGGCATCCCCAAACACTCAGCACAGCCACCATCGCATGAGTCGCAACCACTATGCGTTGCATGGCATCCACCCCCACAATCAGCCGAACCACATCCGTCGCATCCATCACTACGATATCGATAGCCCCACAGACTCGGAAACCCGCTGAAAACGGAGCGGCATTTGCCGCACGATTGACCGTTAAAGTTGCCACACTTATCGCAGGGATCACAACTGTCTGCAGGATGGTTGATCCACGGATCGATGTACAATTCACCACAGCCGTCGCATTCGTCGCAACCTGGACAAGAATTTCCGAACGCCAGTGGACCACAGGCACCGTTGGGACAAATCATCGGCCCCGTGCAACAGCCTGTGAACCAAGTTAGAGCCGCGCATAGCGATGCGAGACTGATTCGATGTGCCAATGACATGACCGTAGCTCCCCCCGAGAATTGTCTTTCATGAACACAATCGTTATCGACAGCGCAAACGACAAAGTTGAATATTTCTACCCAGACGTTAAAACTTGACAACTGCGATGCAACGAGCCGTGAAACACGAACCCCCAAATTTTCATGACATCACGAATTCTGTTCAGTACGTTGGCCGTGCAGATATTTTGGCTGAGTTTATCGACGTTTTGCATGGCGGCCCCAAACCACAGGTTGCCCAACATCATCCTGATCTTCAGCGATGATCAGGGAATGCATGACGTGGGTTGCTACGGCAGCGAAATCATGACGCCACGACTCGATCAACTGGCAAAAGATGGAATGCGTTTCACCCAGTTCTACGCGGCCAGCAGCATTTGCACGCCATCTCGTTACGGGTTAATGACAGGCCGATACCCGCATCGTTCCAAAGATCAATTACTCGGTGCCCTGATGTTTCTTGCAGACGAGGACAAACAGCGGGGCATTCACCCCGGCGAAACGACCTATGTGTCCCAATTGAACGAAACTGGCTATCAGACAGCACTGGTCGGCAAATGGCATCTGGGCCACGGAACTGAAGCATTCTGGCCGACACGTCATGGATTTGAAACGTTTTTTGGACACACAGGAGGTTGCATTGATTTCTTCACGCTAAATTACGGAAATCGCCCTGACTGGTACCGTAACAGTGAATTAGAAAAACCTGATGGTTATGCAACGGATGTGATCACGGACGAAGCAATAAAAATCCTGCGGCAGTCGAAGACTGCGGACCGCCCCTTGTACCTGCATGTCGCCTACAACGCCCCTCACTTCGGCAAGGGATGGAACGCAGCCAAGCAAACAACGGAAAACGTAATGCAACCCAAGCAAGAAGACATTGCTCAGGTAGCCCATATCAGTGCCCCGCTGCGTCGGGCATTTGCAGCCAAGGTCGTTGGCATGGACAAAGGCATTGGAAAACTGCTGGATGTAGTGGATGAGCTGGAAATGCGTGAAAACACATTGGTCATCTTCATGACCGACCACGGCGGCGACCCTGATTATGGCGGATCGAATACACCTTTCAGAGGCAGAAAAGCCACCCTATTCGAAGGTGGCATTCGTGTTCCCTGCATTGCTAGATGGCCTCAACAAATCCCTGCCAACAGTGTGTCCCCTCAGGTCGCTTGTGCCATTGACCTTTACGCAACATTCTCTGAACTTGCTGGCTACGAAAACAAAGGAAGTGACGGCATTTCCATGCTGCCTATCCTGCTGGGCAAGAGTTCGCCGCTACCACGAACCCTGATCTGGAAAACGGGTAGCCACCAGAGTTTGGGCCGTCAATCGTGGCAGGCAGTTCGGGATGGCGAGTGGAAGTGGGTCAGCCAACCGGGCAAGCAGTCGATGCTGTTTGATCTTGGGAACGATCCACACGAAACTTCAGACGTTGCCGATTCGAATCCCAACGTTGCCCGACGCCTGCAAGCGTTATCCGAGTAGCCGCGAGGCAACGGTATCCGCGAACAGGATTCCACGTTCAGACAACTTTATCCAGTGCGGTGACGGAACCTCAACCAATCCCTCGCTGATGGACAGACCGATCGAATCGCTGCAAATTTCGGCAATTGAGATACCAGTTTCGCTAGTCAAAACATCGAGATCGATTCCGTCAATCATGCGTACTCCGAAAGCGGCTCGTTCTCTCGCATATTGCTCGCGTGTGATTTTTTCAGTCTCGGCGGTAGGACACTGACCTGACTCCATTCGCCGCAAGTACGTCGTCGTGCTTCGATGATTGACTTCACGTTTGCCCTCCACAAACCTGGCAGCCCCCGGCCCAGCCGCGTACCAACCACAGCCTTGCCAATAAGCGAGGTTATGGCGACATCGGGCATCCGATTTTGCGAAGCTGGATATTTCGTAATGCTTGAATAGTGACTCAGCCAGAACCTGCCGCGTCCTTTGATACATATCCACCTCGCAACTCTCAGTCGGTGACTGCAGATCACCACGCTCGCGCCTTGACCAAAAACGGGTCCCCTTTTCGAACGTCAACGCGTACGTCGACAAATGTTGCAACGGCAACTGAATGGCCAGTTCCAAATCTGTCAGCCAATCGGCAAGCGTCTCGCCGGGCGCTGCAAAAATCAAGTCGATGGATACATTCCCGATCACTTCAGCTGCAAGTTCGACCGCTGCAGTTGCGACCTGTGCCGAATGTCCACGTTCAAGCAACGCCAACTTGTTTGGATTGAACGACTGGACCCCCAAGCTGATGCGATTCACTCCATACTCTGCTAGCAGAGTGATCTTTTCGCTCGTAATATCTTCAGGGTTCGCCTCCATAGTCCATTCACCAGCGTCCGCCAATTGGAATCGTTGGCCAACCATGCCCAGAAATCGATCCAATGTTTTGATGTCAAAGTGAGTGGGGGTCCCACCACCGACAAACAAAGTGTCGACTACGGGGCGGCCAAGAATCCGCAACTCTTTGTCGATCGCCTTCAGATATCGCTCAATCAGGTCATCTCGATCGGCGACCACGCTAAAATTGCAATAGCCACAACGGTGGCGGCAAAAGGGCACATGAAGGTACGCGGCGCGGGGCGTCGGCCAGACGTCGACCAACGAATCCATCACAACCACAACTTCAACCGGCCATCCAGTCCATCTGGCAATGCCTTTTGCACGAATCGCTTGACCTGAGCAGCATTGTAGCGGGTACTAAGGTGGGCAGCGATGATCAGTTCATTGTTAAAACGTTCGGCCCGATCACGGTAGTCATCCACATGCATGTGGCCGTGCTTGTGGATTTTTTCCTTCCGATGCTCTGGCGCCACAAACGTCATTTCACTAATCAGAATTTTTGCATCGAAGAACACCGGGTTCTCATCCAGTCCCCTGGGGTTGGTGTCACCGGTATAGGCCAGAACAGGAATACGAATCTCAGTGGTCACCTCAATCCCGGAATGTTTAACGTCGCGAATTTTCGAACCGCTCAGGTCTTGAAACTCCGGCTTCAGCTTGTGCCGTCGATGATGAACGACGAAGCCAACGGAATCAATTGTGTGCCTCGTCGGCAAGGCGGTCACGACGTACTCGCGACTGATATGAGCCTCGTCTCCCGGAAGCAGCCCAACCAACTCGCACGGCATCGCACCGCGATCCAACCGCCGAAAGTTCTGCAACATGTCCCACGCAGTATCGACGGCCGAATCAGGCATGTAGACAATCGGAGGAGACATCTTCATCATGCGACGTCGCGACACATACGCTGGCAAGGCTGCAATGTGGTCAAGGTGCGCATGCGAGATGAACATTACTGGTGTTCCCATGAAGTCCCATGGCTGCACACCAACATCAAACAACAACTTCAGCTCATTGATTCGCCAACATGTCTGGACGGCTGCGCGCGAATAACCTTCGATGGTCACGCCATCGTGGTGATGTGTCAGGCAGGGGACGTTTTCGACCATGATTCGCTTTGAGCAGGACCGATGAGTTTACTCGCGAGAATGTAATGAAAGGAATCAAGAAAAGAAACGAGAGGCACGCTCGATGAAACGAAATTCCCCCCGAGTCGCAGTCAGACATGATGGTCTCGTTGCAAGACGGGCAAACCATTCAGTACCAAAAAGTTCCCAGTTCAACGCGGCCGCCCTGGCATATTGGAAGCCTCAAATTCTTCGGTGCCATAATTACCCACCTCGTTGACATCCAAATTATTCGAGAAAGTCGCAGTACGAACCACAAAAATGTCCCCGTGTGCGTCCTGTTCGACTGCGGTTCCATGGTGCCGCGTCAATTCCAGCGTGGCCAGGAACCAGCCAATCAACGATGACTTGTGGATACCACCTTTGACGAAGTCCATCAGCGGCAAGCGATCTGACTCATTAAGTCGGTGGTGGATCTGTTTCATATAAACGTGAATTGGGGTGTCGTCGTAGATCACCTCGGTTTGCGGCGGGCCACCAGCCTCACGCATGATACGTCCGAAGGCACTGACGAGGTCCCAGATTTCCAGATCGACCAGCGGTTGATCACCGGGGTCAACCCGCCGCGTGGGCAGGTCATCCGACATTCGCTCGTACCGTTGCTGCCAGCGGGATCCCATCTCATCGAGAATTGCGGCTGCATCACGGATTTCTTTGTACTGCAACAATCGCTCGACCAACTCGGATTGAGGATCTACGATTTCCTCTTCACCCTCATCTTCGACAATTTTCGGAAGCACCGCCTGACTCTTGAGCTCAACCAGAGTGCTGGCGAGATCGATAAACTCGCCCACATCCCCCAGATCCAGTTGTTTCAGAACATCGATGTACTCCAGATATTGATTGACCAACGAAGCGAGAGACATCTCGGTGATGCTGACTTCACGACGGCGGACAAGGTACAGAAGCAGATCGAGCGGTCCACGATAAGCCGGTAGTTCAATTCGGAATGCCATGCGAATTTCGGGAATGAACGGAAAATGGGGTCAAATTGGAAGCTGACGGCGGTTTCAGAGCGAAAGCCGACGCAGCGTTTTCACGAAGCGTATCTGAATTTCCGGGCCGGAAACGAACTTCGATCCCGGTCTCCGTGTCTGAGGCCAGCATACCCGATCCGAGAGCATGCCTCTTTTTCACAACTGGTGTCCAGTTCAGACAGCAAGGTCCTGATCACCAAAACATCCAGCCCTTTGAGCAGGTCTGCAATCAGTGAGTCGCAAATCGCTGCCCTTGTTGGATTTAAGCCCCAAAATTATGATGTTCTTCTTACGTCGGTTCACCAACCCCGAATTCTGCTCAACCCCATACCAATTCTCGGCTTTTTCGATGTCTAACACTGTCCAGCGGCACGTTCTCTCAGCCCTCGTGCAGAACGTGCCCGGGGTGCTCGCCCACATTTCGGGCATGCTCGCCTCGCGTGGCTACAACATCGACTCATTGGCAGTCGGTGAAACTGAAGATAATCACCTTTCGAGGATGACCTTTGTGGTCGTCGGGGACGATTCAGTCCTTGAGCAGGTTGGCAAGCAACTGGAGAAAATCGTCACGGTCGTTCAGGTAGTAGATGTCAGCAGCCGGGATTTCGTTGAACGTGATCTATTGCTCATGAAGGTGAAAGCACCCGCTGGCAATACCCGGAGCGAGATTCGGGAATTGGTGGATATATTCCGCGGAAAAATCGTCGACGTCGGTCCACAAGAAATCACGGTCGAAATCAGTGGCCGAGAGAACAAGGTACAGGCCTTCATCGAAAGAATGCGACCCTACGGGATCACGGAGTTGGTCCGAACTGGACGCATCGCCATGGTTCGCAGCAAAACCGAGCACAACGCCAGCGGTGGAACAGAAGCCCGCGGAGCATCGTGAACTGCTGCCTCAATACCGTATTTCGCTCGGCAATGTTAGCTTCCAGCAAGAAATCTCACACGGAAACTAATTTAGAAGAACATTGAATCGCAGGCAGCCGATTCACTTCGAGTGGCTCACGAAACGACTTCATGCAAGGCGCGACGCAGTCAGTATGCTGGCTGGGCGAGTCGCGAAACCGAAAACAAGATCCTCTTATATCGAAAGACAGAACCAAAATGGCCGCTACCATTTACTACGAAAACGATGCTGACCTCTCTCATTTGAAGGGCAAAACCGTTGCCATCCTTGGCTACGGTTCGCAAGGTCACGCACAAGCACAAAACCTTCGCGACAGTGGTTGCAACGTTATCATCGGGCAGCGTCCCGGATCAGCCACCTATGACTTGGCCGTCGCTCACGGCTTTGAACCCATGTCGCTGGCAGAGGCCACCAAAGCAGCTGATGTGGTCAACATTCTGCTTCCTGATGAAGTCCAAGGGGACATTTACCGCAGCGAGATCCGCGACAATCTCTCACCAGGCAACGTTCTGATGTGCTCGCACGGCTTCAATATCCATTTTGGACAGATTGAACCGTCCGCCGGGATCGAAACGCTGCTGGTAGCCCCCAAAGGCCCCGGACATCTGGTTCGTAGCGAATACGAGAAAGGTGGTGGAGTTCCCTGCCTGATCGCCATGGGTAATGGAGCAGCGGAATCGACGAAACAAATCGGTCTTGCCTATGCAAAGGGAATCGGTGGCACACGCGGTGGCGTGATCGAAACCAGCTTTGCGGAAGAAACTGAAACTGACCTGTTCGGCGAGCAAGTCGTACTTTGTGGTGGTGTCAGTGAACTGGTCAAAGCAGGCTTTGAAACTTTGGTCGAAGCAGGTTATCAGCCAGAAATGGCCTACTTTGAGTGTATGCACGAACTGAAGTTGATTGTCGACTTGCTGTACGAAGGTGGATTGAGCTACATGCGTTACAGCATTAGTAATACTGCGGAATATGGCGACTACGTAAGTGGCCCGCGGATCATCACCGATGAAACGAAAGCCGAAATGAAACGCATCCTGAATGAAATCCAATGCGGCGAGTTTGCACGCAAATGGATCTCTGAGAACCGCGCGGGTGCTCCTTTCTTCAAAGCGACGCGGCGACGCGAGCGTCAGCATGGCGTCGAGCAAATCGGTATTGGCCTACGTCGTATGATGAACTGGATTGATGAAAAAGAAGTTTGATACTAATGGCAGCACCATCCTTCCTGCCGTTAGTGAACTTACGCAACTTCAGATAGACACCGTTGCACTCTGGCATCAGCAACCCATCGGAAACACATACGATGGGTACAAGCAGCTGGTCTGCGCACAGCATGAATGCAACTACCGCCTTTGGCATGAAGAGGATGCTGCTCGCAGCCCATCGGCCACAGACGAGGAAATCGCCAACGTCAAACGCGCGATTGACAAACTGAATCAGGCTCGCAACGACATGATCGAAAAAATCGATGATGCTTTGACAGAAGTGCTTTCCGAGGCTGGCATTCAGGCTACTGATTGCACGCCCGCTAACACAGAAACGCCCGGGAACGCGATTGACCGACTATCCATCATGTCCCTGCGGTTGTACCACTACCGTGAGCAGCACCAGCGACAGGATGCCGATGCTGAGCATCAGGCGAAAGTCGCTGAACGAATCACCCTTTGCGAACAGCAGCACACCGATCTTTCGCAATCGCTGCAGCAATTGCTGAATGACATCTTTGCAGGCACAAAGCAGCACAAGACGTATCGGCAAATGAAAATGTACAACGACCCCTCGCTGAACCCAGCCATCTATCAGGCTGGCGAGAAGCAGTGACCCGGTCAGAGAACACCTCGGGACTACCAATCGCCTCGGGACTACCAATCGCCTCGGGAACCTGCGCCTCGGGACTACCAATCGCCTCGGGAACCTGCGTCTGGGGAACCTGCGTCTGGGGAACCTGCGTCTGGGGAACCTGC
>JAPKCI010000274.1 GCA_028823035.1 Rubripirellula sp. | reverse complement strand
CGTGCCGTCGAGCGTGACCGACTGTGCGTCGGTCGTGTCAAAGACACCCAACTCGCTAATCGCTGC
Organism: Rubripirellula sp.; assembly: GCA_028823035.1. Lineage (GTDB taxonomy): Bacteria > Planctomycetota > Planctomycetia > Pirellulales > Pirellulaceae > Rubripirellula. The sequence goes on along the minus strand of JAPKCI010000274.1, from coordinate 8,298 downwards.
TGGATCAGTCACGTCCAAGATACGCAGACCATCAGCACCGTCGGCTACATAGGCTGTATTACCATCTGCAGAAAGGACAGCCTGACTCAGGAAATCGGACGATGCGTGATTCCCCAGAACTGGAACCGTGACATCAATAACCACAACACCATTTGATCCATCTGAAACATAAGCCTTCGTGCCGTCCAAAGACAGAGTCACATGCTGGGCTGTACCGTCTGTCTCATAGACGGCGACCCGCTCTGGAGAGGCCGAAACGCTGACGTCCAAGACCAACAAACCATCAGCACCGTCGGCTACATAGGCCGTTGTGCCGTCGAGCACTACCGACTGTGCGTCACCAGTCGTGTCAAAGACACCCAACTGGACAATCGCTGCTGGATCAGTCACATCCAGGATACGCAGACCATCAGCACCATCGGCCACATAAGCGGTCGTGCCATCAATCACTACCGACTGTGCGTCGGTCGTGTCAAAAACACCCAACTCGACAATCGCTGCTAGATCAGTCACGTCCAAGATACGCAGACCATCAGCACCATCGGCCACATAAGCGGTCGTGCCAACGAGCACTACCGACTGCGCGTCCGTCGTGCCGAAGGATCCCAATTCTGACGACAAATCATCGACGCCCACGGTTCCGCCTGCAACGGTCGTGAACTCAACGACTCGCAACGCTTGCTCGGCTTCATTGAATGGGGACGGTAACCCTAATGTGTTCTCATGCGGCGTGTTGGCAATCAACGGAAGCGGACCAACAATACCAGGAACAGGATTCGGAGCGTTCAAGACGGGAGCGTTCAAATCTTCGGCTGTGAAAGTAAACACGTCAGCCACATCATCACCCGACTCGATGAATCGCAATTCACGATCATTCACAACGGGAATATCGTTCACTGGCTGAAGTGAAACCATTACCGTGCCTGCGAGAAGCGGGTCCGACTTGAGTGATGTCACGGTTCTGGTGCCATCAACTGCCTCATTGATACCCTCATCCTGCACCCTGTAGGTGAAGAAAATATCACCATACCAATCCGTTGGTGGTACCAGCGTTACATCCCCAGTCAACGCATCGACCGAAACACTGCCACCATGGGTAACCGTGTCCCACACGGCAGTCGCCTCAAACACACGGATACTGACGTCATTATTGTCCATCTCAGACGGATCAATATTTTCATCTGCTGCAGAAACTCTCGCCCTTAGGTCATTCAGGATGAGGAAATCGCTTGGGATGACAATCTCTGTATCCTCCATCGGTACCGGCGCCTGCTCGCCAATGGACACGAAGTACGTTTCCCACAACGTTGTATCGTTCGTGTCTGCGGGATCGAGACTGGTCCGTTCCATGGCCACCCGATCGTCATTTCCGTCAGCATTCACAATGGGAACATCGTTGCGAGGCTTGATTTCAATGTCTGCCGTTGCCAGATCTGCAACCTTCGGTTGCCCATGGACAAATCGGTTGTTGTGCAAATCAATCGAGATACCATCGTCCGTCGCCACAAACGAAATGGCATCGTAGTTGTCCGCATCTCCACCAAGATCTGGAGAGTTGTTGTCGCGATTGAAATCGGTCTTACCGATGTAGTAAAGCTCGATTAATGCGCCAGCATGATCGAACAGGGCAATTGCTTCGCCGCGTTGGGTCGACAAGGCCCGCCCCGCGGTAATCGCCGTCTCAGTAATCATGATTTTGTTCGGATCGACAACGGGATCGATCGCGGCCGCAAGTCCCCAATTCTGCAGTTGGAACTGCTGGTTCATCGCACGCATCAAGCGGTTTGTAGCAGATGCCCTCGCTGCATCGGTGTCCATGTCCTCAAAGGGAAGCAATTCAACACCGACCCGTCCGCTTGATGCCACGTCACCTTCATCAATCAACTCGAACTCGACCGCCTCACTTCCCAGACCAAGGATTACCACGTCTCCAGGAATCGGCTCCTCAACAATGGTGACTTCATCATTAACGGCAGGGCTCTGGAACGTCATCCCCTGTGACGAAACAACTACTGTCGGAACTACAAAGGAGAGTTCCAACACGTTTGTAACACGCATGGTATCAATCGCTGGGTCACTCCCCGCAAACGCGGCATTGATAGCCAATTCAAGCTTGGCAGCGATAGCATCCGCAGTGTCATTCACCGTGTCGACGACAACAGGCACCGTGCCGTCCTGCGATTCCGTACTATTTACATCCAACAACTCGAAAGTCTCGCTCTTTCCTGCGTAGGCAAGACTGAATACGTCCCCCGCTGATGCATTAGTGACAGTGATCGTCAGGGTGCCGTTAATACCTTCGTCAATTTGGACGTTGTTCCCATCGGTGGCCGAAGTCGCTGCGGTGATTAAACTTCCCCCATCTCCCTGCACACCGGAGATGACAAACGTCTGGTTGACCTCGTTCAGAAAATCAACGTCCCGCGGATTCAAAGACGTTGAACCCACTGGCAAGACAAACGGCCCAGGGATCTCATTGTCTGGATCTGCGGCAGCCAGCAAATCACTTTGTTTGATCACCATCGCCACGTCTTCTTCGCCGGTCACGAACGACGCGGAAGCATCCGGCTTATCATTGACCGGCATGACATCAATTGTCACGGTCACAAAGTCACTGGTAAAGTCGCCGTTCTCAACCCTGCTATCCTGAGTGGTGATACGGTAAGTGAATGTGTCAACACCATTGAAATCTGGGTTCGGCGAATAGACGAAGTTGCCGCTCTCCACGAAATCCAGAACACTCAGATTGAGAGTTCCAAATTCCGGCAACTCTCCAATCAAAAACTGGATATCAACAGGAACTTCATCTTGGTCGTGGAGATTCACATCGTTGTCAGCAATCGGTTGCTCCGGCGCTATCAATGAAGATGTAGCAAGAATGGTATCTTCATCGATCACAAACAGATCGGGATTGGCTTCTGGGAGAAGCAGCGGTATCACATCCACCTGATAATCTTCAACCTCACCTCCCACAATCAGGCCTGTTGGCAAAGCAGTGTCATCATCACTGAATCTTAGTCGCATCCATCTCCGACCCGCGGTCGCATCGCTCGGCGTTTGGATCGTCAACCTGCGTGTTTCAACACCAGCAGCGGCATTATCGAACCTCTCATCATCAACAACAAGCTCGTTTGAATCGAACTCGCCATTGTCATCAAAGTCGACCCAGGCACGCAGATACCCGGACCCGGTGACTGTCACATCAAAATTGGTTCCAGCATCGTCAAACGGATTCAGGAAACCCGTAATGTCAGAGGTGAGAAGATCATCGATATCATCGGCCGAGTTACTTCCGAATACAAAGTAGTCTTGTGTTCCCTGGAATGTTCCGACGGGAACTCCTTCCTCATCATCGTGCGGCAACAGAACCAGACTGCTGCTTCCACTGCCATACACCACACTTGCCTGAAAATTCCGTTCCGACAGTTCGACTTCAAGCACCGCCGCAAGTTTAGCCATGATGTCATTGTTTGAATCGGCCCCGTCATACTCAACCGGCATGCGGTTGGCAGATGCCTGTATCCCCGGCAAAACCAACTCATAAACCAGAGTATTTTGGCCGAGGATGTCGCTTCCGGCAACGACTGCGTGTTCCGCCGTGATCGCCAGATTATCACCCGCCTGAACGGACGCCAGCCCATTAAACTTGACCTCAATTCCAACACCACTGGGTGCAGGTCCGATCAAGAACGGCCCACTGGAAGCCGGATCCTGTTCGTTACCGACAACCGTCAGAGTGACAACCTGGTCATCGCCATCAGCCAACAACACCTGTGACTCTGACTTGCTGTTAAAGAAATCATCATCCACGTACAGACCGAGTCGGGGTTCGGCAAGATGGTATTCCTGAGTGATCGGATCGTAGGTGTCAATGATGGCATGGCGAGCACCATCCTGATCACGTAGGGTGGCAAAGGAATTGCCGGTCGTACTTAAATCAGCATCACCAAAGTCGATACCGACCTCTGGCATCACAATCGTGAACCGCGTTTGACCATCGGGACGGTTGGGTTGCAAAGGATTGCCAGCCAAGTCAGCCACAGGACTGAGCATGATCCCGCCAGGCAGGCTCAAGTCTTCATTCAACAGCAAAATCTCGTAAACCGCGTCAGGTCGCCACAAGCCTGCGGGTGACTGAAAACGCAACGTACGGTTTGCCGAGTTGTAACTGATGACAACCTCACTGTCGGGCACTAACCGGCGACGGTTTTCCAGCAGTAAAACACGCTCTGAATCAATGCTGGACTCATCCGGACCAATCCCAGCGCCTTCACTGATCAGGATCTCAAAATACCCATAACTACCCGACCCCAGTTGAAGCACGGTGTTGGCGGGGTCGATATCGATCCCATTACCATCGTTATCACCGGGGATCATGAGAGTGGCGAGCGGTCCAGTCACATCCGAGCGATCAATTGCCCCGATGTCGATATTGACATTCTGCCCCTGCCCGGAACTGTTCGAACCATTTTCTCGCAACTGGCCCACGAGGTCCCGATCCGAAACCACGATTGGACTTGGAGGAATACCAAGCACGTCCCTAATGGAAACAAGGTTATTGCGATCAGGCTGGCTGGCAATGCTCTGATCGATCACCGCACTGCCGTCGGCGGGATAGAAGTTCGGATTCCCGGCAGCGATATTGAATCCAGTTGCATCCGGATTGACGAACAGAGGTTCGACAGGATCGACTTGGGCTTCGGTTCCCAAACTAACCCCAATTACATCGTTGCCATTGTCCGAGAAGACGGTCGACCGTAGCACGGTCTCACCCTCATTCACCCCACGCACACCGGTTCCGTTGCCAATCAGAACATTGTTCAAAAGTGTCGGAGCCGCACCATCACGAAGGTCGATGCCCACGGTGGAATCGAAGACGGTGTTATTCATCAGTCGCGAATAAACGCTGGGCCCATTCATGGCCAAGTCGCCATCAAGCACAATTCCTCGGTCGTTACCAATCAAAAGATTGTTCTGAACAACGGCACCATAGATCTGATTATCAGCGTTCAGCAGTGGCAGGTGCTGACTCGGCCCCGATTTTGGACGTGCTCCCTCGTCAGGAACTTTCGCACCGGGTGCCGTGGGAGCAGCTGCAATCGTAACTCCATCACCTGATGAGAAACTCACGACATTCGAATCAACGATGAAAACCCCCTGATCCCGGAAGCGGTTGCGATCACCATTGTCAAATCCAACGCCAACATCCTGACCGGTGATGACACTGCTGAAGTGTCGGGACTTGTTCTCCAGCGAGACCGTCAGTTCATAAGTATCGTCAGGACCGGCGGGCTGAGCTGCAACTGGAGCGGGGAACTGGATCGGAGCATCAGGGTCGATGCCCGTATAAATAGCCGGCAATTCAGGTAAAGGACCAGCCGCTGGTCGTGTACGAGCAACCGCCAGATAGTACGTCCCCGATTCAGCAAAAGTATGACTCAACGATGCGCCCGACTGGTCGAGCAAACTGCCATCCGATCCAAGCAGGAACATCTGGGGCTTGAAGCCGTTTGGATCAACCTCAAAACTGCTGGACACGTCACGGGAACCGACGTTGAACGAATAGTAGTCGACCTGACTGTCGCTACGGGTTCCGTCAACCGTCAATTGAGGCGTTCCGCCAGCGTCAGACCAAATACCGGCATTGAGACTCTGGGCCAAGGGCAGGCTGTTGTGCTCGAACTTCTCCGCAACGAGGCCACTGTAAGCTCCCGTAGCGTTACTCGAATCAAAGAACACGCCGCCAAGGTTGTCGGCCGCCGCAAAGCCGTGGAAGAAAATCACAGGATCAGACGAGTCTGCCAACTGACCTCCCTGACTGGTCGCTTCAACCTGCAGGACATCCCGAACTTCACCCAGGTTGACCGCATTGCGAATGGCATCGGCTACGTCACCCGCACTGAATGTTCGAAGGTAAGGAACTTCCACGTTCCCCGGCGTGACACCAGAAGCAGTACCAGTGACATCGTTGAACTCAAAAGTAACCGTCTCATAGCCATTGGAGAGAGTGAAGATATCTCCATCCACGATATCTGATCCGGCACTGTCAACCTGCAAATTGAATCCATCTGCCAGACGTTCATTGAACAGGACGTTGTTGGTATCGACAGTCTGACGGGCCAGACGAACCTCGAACTGGTATGGTCCGGATTTCACTTCCACTGCAACCGGACGGTTACCGGTCCCCGAACGATACAAAGCTTCAAAGAATGGGTCATCGACAAGCGTCAAGGTGGTAGCAGTTGTGATACCCGACACCACTCTTTCACCCCGCTCGGCCAGACCGAACAGGTAACTGCCAAGGCTAACACCCTGCTTGGCTGTCGGAACCGGATTCTGACTGCTGGATTGTCCTCCCAGACCTTTCGAGCGATTGCCGGCGTTGATCAACGAAAAACCGTTATAAACTCCAAACTCTTCCCCTGGGTAATCAGTCTCGTACCCTGTCTGCAGTTCATACAGGGGATTCGCAAATTTGGGGTCTACATGCTGACCGTGGATCATGGTCAACGACTGTGCATGAGAGGGCACTGCGACAGGCTGCCTCACAATCAGGTCATAAACCCGTACAGCACCGACTTCACCGTTGTTCCCCTCAACCAAGGGAAAACTGTCCAGTTCAGGACCAATGTCATCGAAGAACAGAGTATCCGCAAAGACATCCTGGACTTCCTCTGCGACACGCTCTTTCGTCCACTGGCTGTCAATTCCGATTCCAATCTCGAAACTGTTCGCGGCGACACCCGGTTCACTTAAAATGTGTCCCGTGAAATTAAGACTGGCTCCGCTTAGAGTTGCGGTCCCGTCTACAGTACCATCAACTTGAACCCAGCTTGGGCGGAATTCACTGCGCAGAATGGTGAACGGACCCGCAGTCAGCAACTCGTGAACTTTATCGGCGACATCCGCACCAGAGTCGCTCACGGAAACGACAACCTGATTTGGACCGGCTGGTGGGGATCCATCCGGAAGCAAGGTAAGGATCAAGACACCATTCAAACGCAAATCCACTTTTTCAGTGATCGCAGCTCCGGCAGGAAAATCGACCACCAGGCCGTGGTCAAATTCAAACACGGCATTCGTGTTGGTCAGTGCGTCGTGCTGATTGGTGACAGCATTGGGATCCGGCATGTCACCCGTCAGTATGATCTGATGACCATCGGCAATTTGATACCCAGGCAGCAGATGTATTTCACTCTGGTCAGGACGAGCTTCGCCAGCCGTCGAAAAGTCAATCCTGATGCGAACGTTCTCATGCCCCGCCCAAGGGCCAAGATCGATCCTTGCCTGACGGTCAACACTGTCATCAAAAAGCTCCTGAACAAAAGTCTGTGTGAAGACGTTGGTGTAACCCCGGCTGCCAACAGGATCGAACTCAGCTAATCCGGCTGGTGGTGAAACACCTAGGGTGGATGCACTACCGCCAGTCTGCCAAACGCGACCGGCGGGACCGTCGTTCATGTTATTGGTCGCAACCATTCGCCAAACGCCATCATCACCAGCGACTGAAACGCGAAGCGTATCTGCATCCGACGGATCAGGATCGACGTTACGGTCGTCCGAATGCAGTTTGTAATCGAAGTAGAAAGTCGGCAGATCATTTGCGGCGAAGGCGGACAGGTCGATCGGATCCAGTTGAACCGAACCATGCCCACCGCCCAGAAAATCATAATCGGCAGTATTATCGGGATTGCTCAGTGGCCCCAGTTCGCTACCCGTCCATGACGTTTGGAAGTGCCCAAAGAACATCCCCGCAACATTATTCGCTTGTGTGCTATTCAAATATCCAACACCCAAGTCCGAAAACTCACGACCGAATTCCATTATGGGTTCGGCATCCCCGTCAGGTCCCGTGAAGGCGTACATCCTGTTAGAAGACGCCTCGATACCGAAGAACAGATCTCCGAGGCCAAATTCCTCCGGGCCCTTGGTAACACTCGCGAAAGTGAGGGACTTGGTAACGGCTCCGTCTGTCGCTGTGGGTGCGGCAAATATCGCGGGAATTTGAGTCAGATCACCCCCGTTATGCGCGTAACCATAAACGGTCCCGGTGGTCGTGAATGCGTAGAGCATATCAGCTGTCCCGACGAGACTGACCACTGGATCCGGAACCTGAACCTGAGGAACAAGGTTGGTTCCTGCCCAAGGCGTCAACGGATCGAAACCGAGGCCAAGGGGTAGTTGAAGGAGCGGATCGAGTGGATTGGCACTTTCAAATCCCGCTGGCATCACAATTCCCTGACGACTCAGTGCGGCCCCCGTGTCCGGATCCAAACGATAAATGAGGTCGCTTGTTGG
>JAPKCI010000273.1 GCA_028823035.1 Rubripirellula sp. | reverse complement strand
AGGACCTGTGTGACTGTAGGACCTGTGTGACTGTAGGACCTGTGTGACTGTAGGAAGTAACGCTGCTCCGTGGTGATTCGGCATCGCGTCGGACTCGCTTTCCTCAGGAATGTTCCCTCAGAAAAATTTCCTCAACGAGACGATTCCAGATAGGCGATCAGGTCAAAGATCTGTTGACGCGAAAATGAGTTGAGCAAACCATCGGGCATCCACGAGACATCGGAGTTTTTTCGACTGGTGATTTCTGACTTGGCGACTTCTACGGTTTTCGAAGGTCGTGTGGGATCAGTGGCCAATCGGAGGATCGGTGACCGATAGTCTCCACCGCGTGTGACCTGGCCAGTCAGTACTCGGCCATCTTCGGTCACGATTTGTATGCCGCGGTAATTTTCGGAAATAACATGGGATGGATTGACCACTGAAGACAATAAATCCCGACGGCTGTACCGTCCCATGGCGGCGGTAAGGTCCGGTCCGATCATGTTTCCGCGCGTTCCAAAGCGATGGCAGTGGACGCATCCTGCGGACGCAAAAACCGTTTCGCCCCGCTTTCGGTCACCGGTAAGTTTGGGGCCGCTTATGATTTGCTCGACCGTCCACTCTTGAATAAGGGGACGTTGAGCCAGCATGGTGGGGATCTCGGCTTGGGTTGCTTGCTGGGACGCATTAAGCAGGGCTTCGATTTCGTTCTTGTCCTCAAGATCGAGATGGCTCAGCGAGTCCTCTTGAATACGTCTAATGAACTCGGGTAAGCCGGCGCCGCCCAATTCCTTAGAGGACTGCGAGAGTGCAACAAAGTAGGTGCGACGAAGTGCTGGGGTCCAACCGTTGGTTGCGTTGCGAAGGACGTAGAGATAATGCAGACGTTGTTCCGGAATCGTGGTCTGCTGAAGTAACCGAATTGTTTTTTCAACCACTTGGTTGTCGCCCAAGAGAACTAATAACTCGCTTAGAAGTCGATTCTGTTCATAAGTAGTGGCATCCATGCCAGCTGGGTAAATGTCTGCAAGCAGGTTGGCGATCTTTCGATCCAAAGCAGACGTTCTTTGCTTCAGTTGTGGAATGGCCAGCCAGCAGGCGTACAAGGCGTGGCGCTGGTCTGAAGCGTGATCTGTCTGTTGTGCAAGTTCAGTCAGTCGCAGAATTGCCTGCTCTGGATCTTTGCATTTTTGTGAACGAATCAGACAGGTGATCGCTCTGACAGCAGTTCCTGTGTCAGATTCTCGAAGGGCTCTCTGTTCCCACTTGGATGTCGGTATGCGTTCGATGACTCTCGCTGCAGCATGGCTGATCCACGGATCTGGGTTTCGCAGTTGCTGCCATGCCTGATCAAACTCTTCGTTGCTAATCTCACGGGTCAATTGGCTTTCGAGCGTTCGACGCAGTTCTCTCGATTGCAAGGAGTACTTGCGGCATCGCAACGTATGGTCGGTCGCTTTCTGCGTTGGAGGTTGGTCGCCAATATAAGAAACGCGGTAGAGTGCAGACTGAGTTTTTCTGCCACCTGTGATCAGGTACAGGCTGCCGTCTGCAGCAAACTCGAGATCCGTGACGTTGAGTGGTCGCCCCTTAAGAAAAGTCTCGCTTGTCATTGCGTAACTGCTTCCCCGCGGCAGCAGGTTGACCAGCAAGACACGTCCATAGGCCCAGTCCAGTACAAACAACCCCTGACGGTATCGTTCGGGAAAGTTGCTGCGTGTACCGAACTTAACGGTTGTCGGTGATCCCTTTCCAATATCCAAATTCGGCACGGCATTGTCGGGGTGATCGGGATAGTAGGCGGGCCATGATTTGGTGACGCCTCGCCAGCCAAAGTCGCCACCCGTCGTCAGGTGAAGAATGCGTGTAGGGCGATACCACGGGGCACCCATGTCGTATTCAGCATCAGCGTCGTAGGTAAAGCATTCGCCGTGTTGATTGAAGTCGAGGCCAAACGGATTCCTTAAACCAGCTGCCACGATCGCCACTGACCGATCATTCGGATTGATTCTCAGCAGATGACCTTCGCTGGTTTTGATATCTTGTCTTGCTTCGCGGTATGGCGATGTGTAGTCGGTATCGGTGTTTGGCAAATCAACCGAGTCACCATGAATCGAGTACAGCATTTGGTCGGGGCCGACCGTTAGGTCGTTCCGTCCGTGTCCGACGCCGCCGCTGGAAGCGAACAGCAATTCCGGTTCACCAAACCCGTCTCCCTCAGGCCGCAAGCGATAAAGGCCTTTAGAGTTGTTGGCGTTAACGAACAGTTCCTGGCCTCGGAATGTCAAGCCTCGGCATTCCTTGAGATCATCGTTGATCATTTCCGTTTTTTCGATTGCTTTGCCATCCTTCGAGAGAGTCATTCGCACCAGACCTGCGTCTTCGCGCGCAACAATCAGCCGACCTTCGGGATCAACCGTCATGCTGACCCACGAGCCTGTGTCCGGGTCTGATGGAACCGTTTGCTGAACGCGACGTATCTGGAAACCAGGGGAGATCATGAACGACGCTGGGGCTTCCTCCGACTCTGCCTGGAAAGCCTGTTTCCATTGTTCGTAGTTGTCGAGGGCATCAATTCCAACACGCCGGTCGGCAGGAACGCGAAAAGCCTTTTCGATCGGACCAAGATTCTGAGCCGGAGTGAAATTGTCGTTTTGTTGAAGTAGTTGATCAGCATACTGTTGTGTTGTCTGTGTCCACTGAGCGTCGGATCGGACAAGTAAATCAGGTTGGTTCGGGCGAGCAATCGCAAGTTCAATGAAAAATGCCGAGGGACCATCGACACCGATTGCTTCGACGCTCAGCGAGTGTTTGCCCGGGGCAATGCGATCAGGCAGATCAATTTCCGTCAGGGTTTGGTAAGGAGTGGCAATGCCGATCACGTTCCCGTTGAGACGCACCGTCAGATGGGTGAAGCAGGGAGCGAACCTCAGCCTTGCTCCGCTGCCGGCTTGTTTAAGGTTGATTTGCCGACGGAATAACAGGTGCTTCTGGTCCTGTTGTGGCTTGCCTGTCCAAATCCAGCAGGTTTGCTCTGTCTCGGAGACCGGCAATTCGTTTGCTTGAACTTGCATCACCAGTAACAGGTAGATCAGCCAGGTCAGCCAGCCACGCATGCAATTTCTGGGCTGAACGCGATGTGCCAGTTGGGCTGTGTCGTTGCTCTCGGATCTTTTGTTTGTCATTCCATGTCTCGCAACACGCGAAGGTTGATCACGTCCCAGTCCTCGCCAGTTTCTTCGTCGGTCCCTTTCTCGGTCTCCAGATAACCAGGCAGTTTTCCGAGCAGAGAATCCTCTGTCACAAAGCGAAAAGCATCGACTCCGATTTCACCACGCCCGATGTGTTCATGACGATCAACACGACTGCCGAGGGGTTTTTTGCTGTCGTTCAGATGGAGAGCTGCGATTGAATTTTCAGGAAGTAGGCGATCGATTTTCTTTCGCATGTCGACGAAGCCTTCTTTGGTGTTGATCTCATAGCCGGCAGCAAAGGCATGGCAAGTATCCAGACAAATACCGATTCGATCAGCTTGTTCAATGCCGTCCAGCATGTAAGCCAGTTGTTCAAAAGTATGTCCAAGGCACGACCCCTGTCCGGCGGTATTTTCGAGCAACAAGCGGCATGAACCTGGTTCGACTCGTCCCAGTGCTTCAGAAGCTGCATCTACAATTCGATCCAAACCCTCGCTTTCCGAACTGTCCGTAAAAGCACCAGGGTGAACCACCAAGCCTTCTAGCGTCAACGCATTCGCCCGCTCGAGTTCGATCACCAGAGCGTCGATTGACTTTTGAAACAGTTCGTCTTTGGGAGACGCCATGTTGATCAGGTAGGACGCATGCGCAATCGGACGCCCTACCGAGGAAGCGGACAACGCGTCATTCCAAGCAGTGATATCGTCCTCCACCAAGGGTTTGGCACGCCACTGGTTGTTGTTTTTTGTAAAGACCTGAATGCAATCACAACCGACTGCCTCGGCACGAGCCACTCCCTTTGCCAAACCGCCAGCGACAGAAACGTGTGAACCTAGAATCATCAATGCTTCCTTCTTTTACCCATGTTGGAACAATCAAGCAGATTGTAAAGGATTCGCGCAGCAGTTGGCAGAATGGCAACCAGTTCGACTGCTATGCCATGAATGTGATCGTGTGAATGGGCGTGGGGCGAGGACCCGGGACTGTTGACGCGGCGGACATGATCAGCTAGTTCCGCTCATGGGAAAGTCATCGACATCAACAGTCTCCTGACTTTGCGGAACTGCAACACATCAGTGACACTATCAACATCCGGCGGCTTACTTGCGATCTTCATGGAATTGGTCACGAAGACTCATGCTTGGCAGTTGACGGCGGCTCGCGGTGCTTTGGGCACTCACTCGGTGAGGGCTACACCCCAGGATGGTCGAATATTGTCTGACTGTGGGCAGAGGGGCGTTCTGGAAGATCAACTTTCAGGTCTCTTTGTGGGGGGGCAGGATTTCGCTGTCTCTTGTATATGAAGGGGCGTTCATGCGAACATGCGAGGTGAAGCTACAGAGGCTAATATGACGTTAATCCTGGTCTTGACGTTGAATACGGATTGTGCTGTTTGGCGTCGGGGTCGTTCCGAGTCCGTGTTTCGGCTACTTTGATGACAGCATGCGACGAGGTGGCGAAATTCTGGTGTTTGAGATGCGTTGTGACGAAATGAATACTGCAAGAGTACTGATGCTGTCTCTTTGCTTGCCTGCCCAAAGTCTCGGTGCTGGCTGGGTTCTTAGGAGTCGTCTTGCCAACCAATTTGGCATCACGCCAGCAAAGAGCTAGCCATGCAGACCAGACTCTCGATCTCGATTATTTGCTTCAACGAAGAAGCCATTATCGGAGAATGTCTCGAGCAAGCAGCACGTGTTGGGGATGAAATCGTCATCGTCGACTCCGGCAGCACTGATAAGACGCTCGAAATCGCTCAGCGATATGGTGCTAGGATCTTCCAACAAGACTGGCTGGGGTACGGAAAACAGAAGAATTTCGCGTTGTCAAAATGCAGCAATGAATGGGTCTTGAGCCTCGACGCCGACGAAGTGTTGACGGATGAATTGATTCTGGAAATCCAAGCCCTGAGTTTTGATGGCGGAGACGCTGGATATCGCGTAGCACGAAAACTGTTTGTCGCTGACCAGTTCATACGCTGGGGTGGTTACTACCCCGATTACCAACTTCGACTGTTCCAGAAATCACTGGGCGGGTTCTCTGAATTGCCTGTGCACGAGAGTGTGAATTTGCCGGTCGGTTCCCGGATCAGAAACTTGAAGAATCCATTGAATCATTACTCCTATGATTCGTTTGAGCAAATGGATGCAGCGTTCACCAATTTTGCCAGACTATCGACAAAAAAACACAACAAGATATTGAACCCGGTGCTAGGACCGCTCAACTTTGTTTACACGTTTTTGAACAAGTTTGTGTTCCGCCTTGGATTTCTTCACGGGCGAAAGGGGGTGCGATTGGGCTGGATGCACTCCAAGTACTCATTCCTCAAGTACATTTACCGAATGTGAGTCGAGGGCGTGACTTTTTCACCAGTGGTTGTCTTTCGTGTTGGTGGCTTGCGACATGGTTAGCCGCGGAGTCGTTCTTCTTTCGGCAGAGGCAGGTTTCTGTTCGTTGATGTAATGCTCGCTCAACAACCTTGCAGTACATTCCCCTGCCAGCCTCAGCGTTCGGTTATGCATACCGCACAACTACATACCGCACAACTAAAGGAGCAGTTGATAGGGGGTGATAGCGGCTTATAGACCGTTGAGCCGGTACGACGCGAGCTAACACGCTTTCCATTACCGAGTTTGGAGTGTTTGCCACCGCCGAGTTGGTGGGCTCATGTTGCTGGTCTCAAGCTGGTGTTTGGGGGTGAGCATGGGCAAACTCAGAAACTGAGATTCGTGGTTTATTGAAAGCGGTTGTATTTCTTGCTTGAACCTTTGGACTTTTCGATGGGATATCGGAGGGCATTCTGTTCAAGTTTGTCTGCAATCGCGGATGCGATGTCAATGTTGCAGACCGAGGCAAACTCAATGGCAAACATCAGAATGTCGGCGAGTTCATCAGCGACGTCCTTGGCATTCTCCGGTGAGGTGGCGAGATCATGTGACTCGTTGTTGTTGACCCACCGGAAATGGTCCGCCAGTTCTCCCACCTCGGAAGTCATCGCCATGACCAGATTTTTGGGGTCGTGGAACTGAAGCCAATCTCGCTCGTCGACAAATTGACTGATGCTGTGTTTGAGGTCAGCGAGCGTTGTTTCGTTGTCTGTACTCATGTTGCTCTAACGGATTTGGACCTGAGTGCGGGAGTTCACCCTGCGAGTTTTCAGTGGCGATGGCAGCAACTTTCGGCTGTTGCACTCGTCTTGGAAAGAAGCAGCAACCAGGGCGGACTTCTCGTGATCTTTTTGTTCATGGACACGCAAAGCTGCGAGCATTCTTCATGGCACGATTCGGCGAGCGAAATGCCACCATTTGCTGAAAATCACAACAATTTGAGCAGGCTGTATCGGTTTCGTTACTCAGGTTTCGCCCCCGGCTACCCAACGTATGGCCACTTCGTAGGCACTTGAGTCTGGAAGACTTGATGGCAGAATATAGTCAAATGGGAATGAAATACCGTCAGGACTGGCTCCTTCAGCGGGTAAAATGACAGTTCTTGGCCATCTGGATCGCCCCAAGTCGGCGTTTCGACTAGTTTTAAGGCAGCTTGGTGTAAGTTGGCGAAACTCTGTTCATCTAAATGTGTTTTAAAGACATGAATACTATTCGATCACTGTTGGCTTTGGCACTTGCCTTGCTCATGACCCTTTCCCTGACGGCTCAGCGCCCCAGTTTTGGCGGCGATTCCGGAGGCCGCGGAGGCTTTGGTGGCCGCGGAGGTGGACAATCAAGTGGACAATCAAGTGGACAATCAGGTGGCTTTAGTAGTCGCGGAGGTGGCCAATCAAGTGGTGGTTTCAGCAGTCGTGGAGGAAGTTTCGATCCCAGTTCCTTTCTGAACCGTTTGGACACCAATGGCAATGGTGTGATTGATCCAAGTGAGCAGCAGGGGCCAGCACAATTCCTGATTAGCCGGCTTGCTCAGTCAGATCCGAGTATCAAGGTTGGGCAGCCGATTCCGTTAAAGAAGATCACGGAAGGATTCACAAAGATGCGTGAACAGCGTGATACTGGTGGTAGCACTGATCCTCGGCGTAATTCGTCATCGGCTGCTGCTGATGCGTTGATGCCAGAACTGTTGGTGCCAGGTTTTGGTGAAGAGTCCGATCCCGCGCTGATCATGGGTTTCGGTCCGGCAGCTGAGTTGTTGGCCGTTGAGGTGACGCCAGCTGATGAGAAACAAGCCAACGAGACGATGCGTCGCTATGACCGTAATCGCGACGGTTTTCTCGCCAAGGACGAGATGTCCAGCAGATTTTCGGGTAACCCTATGGATTTCGATCGCAATCGGGACGGCAAGCTTTCTATCAGTGAATTGTCTGTTCGTTACGCGCGGCGCCGAGAAGGTGAAGAAGAATCGAAACGGAGCGAAACGGCTTCGTCTCGAAAACGGGACCGTGAATCCAAAGTGGAAATTCCCGACGTGTTCGACGGTCGACAGTCCTATCGGGCCACAGCAGGGCGTTCGCTTCCCGAGGGCCTTCCCGGGAGCTTCACTGACAAAGACCGTAACGGTGATGGTCAGGTGACAATGGCGGAGTTTGCCAGCGATTGGAATGATGATGTGGTCGCTGACTTTTTTGATTCCGATTTTAACCGTGACGGTGTGATCACGGCTGACGAGGCATTGCGGAGAGTTGAGAAAGGAGGCGTTTCGCAGATTGCAGATGCACTCGCGAGGGAAACTGGTTCCAAGAGCTCATCAGGTGCAGGTCCTTCCTCGGCAACGGCGGCCAGTTCCAGTGACGGCAAAGCTGATGACAAGTACATCAAGCTGGGGAAACGGATCATCGACCGGTACGACTCGAATAAGGACGGTCAGCTGACGGCTTCTGAATGGGGCAAAATGCTGATGAGCCCTGCGGCTGCGGATGGTAACCGTGATGGCAAGATTACCGTTCAAGAGTACGGCAGCTGGATGCAGTCGCGGCAGAAGAAATAGCCCCAGGAACTTTCCTGGTTTGCTCGCGGGACATCGCCAAAACTTGCCCCATGTCCCCACCATCCGGATTTTCTCGCTGCGTTATCTTACGCAGCAGGGCGGGTCTTTCCTTCCCGGGTCTTCGTCGCATCGTCCGTGGTGCAGGCAAATGTAGTACCACGCAACTGCTGACGTTGGTCGTTGTTTCTAGCCTTGGTTTCTAGCGTTGGTTTCTAGCCTTGGTTTCTAGCCTTGGTTTCTAGCGTTGGTAAATGGGAAGA
>JAPKCI010000272.1 GCA_028823035.1 Rubripirellula sp. | reverse complement strand
TTTCCTCAGCAGGCGCTGGCTTGGTTTCCTCAGCAGGCGCTGGCTTGGTTTCCTCAGCAGGCGCTGGCTTGGTTTCCTCGGCAGGCGCTGGTTTGGTTTCCTCGGCAGGCGCTGGTTTGGTTTCCTCGGCAGGCAAGTCAGGAATGCCAGGCAAAGCCGGGAAGCCAGGGAAGCTGGGAGCGTCAGGCAACGTTAGCGTTTCAGCGAGTATCCGTTGGTGCTCGGTTCTTAACTCATCCTCGGTCAGCTTGCTAATTTCATCTTTCAAGAATGCTTCAGGCGAGCCCGTCAGGTACTGGAATTTGGCTTCATAACCTTTTCGGAAGGCCGGATCAGACGACTGGTCGTTGGGGAAACGATCTTTGCCTTCTTCATAGGTTTCTATGATCAACGGCTCGCTTGGATTTTCGTTAGTCTTCGAGAAGTAGTCGCTGACGAGCACCGCATAGGTTTCAGCAGTTGCATTCTGATTGAGCTTCAAGAAGCTTGACCATTCTTGTTCGGGGGTCATGATTTGCAAACCAGCATAGCCACGATTGACAAATACCTGAGCGAGCATGTGAAGCCGCAGCTGGTCTTTGAGTTGAGGCAGTCCCATACGGGCGCCAGAAATTTTCATCATCAGCCCGTTCAACTGCGACTCACTCAAGCTCTCATCACAGAATTGGTCTAGCCAAACTGACAGCTGACTATCGGACAGGGCGAACCCTTCTTTCATCGCCTGGCCTGCAAACACAAACGTACGAATCGTCCCTTCATTACTTGGTGATGGGTTGATCCCGACACTCTGAATATTTCCCTCGCTACCAACGTCAAACCCAGCGGTTCTGGGATACTTGCCTTGCTTGATCGTCCGATTGGCAAGGTCTCGCAGAAACTCGAGAGTATCCCTGTGATTTCTGGTGAAGGCCTCGACACGCGAACGCGTTAGTTTCTGCCCGTCAAACCGTGCCAGTACCTGCTCTGCACCCGTTTCGGCGTTTTGACGCATCGAACTGTCCAACACAGGCAGCACGACAAACGCGAAAAGAGCCAAAGCGGTCAAAAAGACCATGAGTGGCTTCAGGTTACGGCGAAAGACTTCGAAAGGACTGTTGTTCATAGGAGCGGGCTTTCGGTCGCGGCGTCGCCAGTCCATTTCCAGCTGTTGCTATTTGTCGAACGGTAAAAACCGTTCACGAGACAAAACGAAACACGCAGGCATGGACAAGGAACTGGGACGGAGCGAATATTTTCTAGGGTTCGTTAGCAAATTTGGGTAACTAAGGTTTGGTGAGTCGCCTTGACAACCAAGCCTTATCGACCAACTCTCTGGGAACAGCTCAAGCGTCGCCACAGCAATCTTTCGCACGTTTTCAGCGATTCCTAGAGGGAATTCAGCCGGAAAACATGCGAAACAGGTCTTCTGCGGCGCGTTTCGCATATTCGAGGAAACGGAAATCCTATCGCCAGCTCTTTTAAAGGGTCAAGGTGAGATTGATCTTGAGACGAACTTAACTGGCATTATCGTACTGTCGCACAAATCGGACTGGAACGAGGCTTGGCTGACAGCCAAACTTTTGCGAAAACCCAGCCCCCCCATTAATTCCAATCCCAACCCCACACCTGATTGTTTCGTTTGCATGGCAAAAAGCACCGGCAAAAGCTTGGTGATCGTCGAGTCACCCGCGAAAGCACGTACAATTTCAAAGTTCCTCGGCTCGGGATATCAGGTCGAGGCGTCGATCGGCCATGTTCGGGACCTACCGGCTGGTAAGAAAGAATTGCCCGAAAAACTCAAGAAAGAGTCTTGGGCCTACCTCGGGGTCAACATTGACGACGATTTCGACCCGGTCTACATCGTTCCGGACGACAAGAAAAAGCAGGTCAAAAAGCTTAAAGACGCTCTCAAAGGGGCTGACAACCTCTATCTGGCGACCGATGAAGACCGTGAGGGTGAAGCGATCAGCTGGCATCTACAGGAAATTTTGAAGCCAAAAGTGCCGGTCCATCGCTTGGTATTTCACGAAATCACCAAAGAGGCCATCCAGAATGCGATGGATGCCACTCGTGAAATCGACGAACCGCTGGTCCGCGCCCAGGAAACACGTCGCATCCTCGATCGCCTGTACGGGTTCGACATGTCGAACCTGCTGTGGAGAAAAATCGGGAAGAGAACCAGCGCAGGTCGCGTCCAAAGCGTCGCCGTTCGCCTGATTGTTGAGCGTGAGCGTCAGCGGATCGCATTTGTCAACGCGACCTACTGGGACTTGGAAGCGACATTCAAGACCGCAAGCAACGAATCGATGTCGGCCAGCCTTTCGACCGTCGACGGTCGAAAGATCCCCAGCGGTAAAGATTTCGACTCCAGCAACGGTCAACTGAAAAATCCTGACTTGTTGCTGCTCAACGAGACCGAAACGAACAAACTGGTCGCCCGATTGCAGGCCTCCGATTTCAAGGTCACCAAGGTTGAGGTCAAACCGTTCATCGAACGTCCTCGGCCACCCTTCACGACCAGCACATTGCAGCAAGAGGCCAACCGCAAACTCGGATTTGGTGCCAAACGCACCATGGATGCGGCCCAACGTCTGTATGAGAATGGCTACATCACCTACATGCGTACCGACAGTACGACGCTCAGTAACGAAGCGATAAGTGCATCCCGGGAACTGGTCCGCAGTCAGTATGGCGAAAAATTCCTGCACCCCACGGTCCGTGTTTACAAGGGAAAAGTCAAAAATGCGCAGGAAGCACATGAAGCGATTCGCCCCGCCGGAACACCCTTCCGGCTACCCGACACCGTTCGGGGCGAACTAGGTGACCAAGATCAATACCGACTCTTTGAATTGATCTGGAAACGGACCATCGCGTGTCAGATGGCAGACGCAAAGAAGCAACGGGTAAGTATCACGATCGAAGGTGGGGGCGCGACCTTCACCGCCTCGGGCGCGAGTATCGAATTCGAAGGTTTCCTGAGAGCCTACGTTGAGGGAAGCGACAATCCAGAAGCTGAACTTGCGAACCGCGAGCGGATTCTGCCACAGGTCAGCGAACAAGATTCTCTGGCTGCCGGATCACTCGACCCAAAGAGCCACACCACGCAACCACCAGCGCGGTTCACCGAAGCAACGTTGACTCGAACACTTGAGGAAAAGGGTATCGGTCGCCCTAGTACGTACGCCTCGATCATCGGAACGATCACCGATGAACGCCGCAATTACATTGTCAAAAAAGGTACAGCGCTCGTTCCCACGTGGCGTGCCTTCAGCGTGACTCGACTGATGGAAGAGCATTTTGAACCGTTGGTCGATTATGAATTCACCGCCGAACTGGAAGACTTTCTCGATTCCATCAGTCGCGACGAAGTGGGCCGTGAGGAATACCTGAAGAAGTTCTATTTTGGTGACGCATCATCTGACAGACACAACGTTGGGCTCAAGGCTCGTATTGCCGAAAAAATTGACCAAATTGACCCCAAAGTCGCCGCCAGGTTCCTGCTGGGAACTCCTGAAGACGGCGAGCATCGCGAGGAAGTCTTTGTCCGGGTCGGCAAGTACGGACCCTATATCGAACAAGGAGAACGCAAAGCCTCGATTCCCGACGGCATGCCGCCCGACGAAATGGACCTCGGCAAAGCCATGGAACTGCTGGAATCCAGCGAGGTTGTCGAAGCACCGATCGGAACACACCCCGACACGGGAAAACCAATCTATCTGAAAGTTGGAAGGTTTGGCCCGTACATCCAACTTGGCGAACCAGACGATGAGGAAAAGCGGAACCAGGGTCTGTTGCGTGGCATGGAAATCGGAGACATCACAGTAGAGGTTGCCTGCAAGCTGCTGCAACTCCCCCTGACCCTCGGCGAAAACCCAGAGAATGGTCAGCCAATTCAGGCATTCGATGGCAAGTACGGACCTTACATCAAATGCGAAAAAGACACACGATCGCTGCCACCAGACGTCTCGCCCTTGGAAGTCACCTTGGAAGAAGCGATCGCCTTGCTTAAGCAACCCAAGACTCGCGGACGCGGCACCCCCAAGGAGCCACTGCGACTGTTTGAACTGCCGTCGCCCGTGACAGAAAAAGAGGTCAAGATTCTTGATGGACGCTTTGGCCCCTATGTCACGGACGGGGACACCAATGCCTCACTAAGAAAAGGCATGGACCCCAATGAAATGAAGTTTGAAGCTGCCTTGGACTTGCTAGCCGAACGAGCTGCCAAAGGTCCGACGAAACGAAAGAAAAAAGCAACAAAGAAAAAAGCAACAAAGAAAAAGGCAACCAAAAAGAAAGCCGCCAAGAAAAAGAGCCCCAAGAAGGGCGTTGCCAAAAAGAAATCTTAAGTGCCATCTTTCAGCGAACATTCCTCACACAGATCGCAAGCACCATCCAGGCTTGATCAGTTCCGCAGTGCATGCGGCTTGAGAATTCATCGGGATCACAATCAATTCAGAGCTCAGTCACCGGCACGCCGACAAGGTCGGGCCGCCCTTGCTGTGGCCCAAGAGACGCGGCTAGACCTGAGACGCGGCTAGACCTGAGACGCGGCTAGACCTGAGACGCGATGAAACCGCAGCGTTCCGGGAGCCATCACCGGCTCAACCGGGGTGGAGTGGCCACAGCGTGGCGTGGTACTTGCGGACCCAACAGTTGACCCGGTGCAGCAAAAGTCTCACGAATGCTGCGAATCGGGTGGGGTGTTTGCTATGGCTTGCGGCGAGGTTTCGAACCAATCTGTGCCATCGGCATGAATGATGCTCAGCTCGCTGCTCATTATCCTCAAATCACATCCGAGCGGTCACCGCTCTCGTATCCCAGAAGATGTGTTATCCAGGTCACCGGACGTGCACTCACGCTGGACTCCCGCCTCGACCCTCAGTACTCGCAGGCAGCACCCTACTCGCCATTCAAATTGGGTGCCGCCTGATGAACTCGCGTCAATCCCGGACACAAAGCAGTTCGTCACGTCTTTGCCAACGACTCGTCGAGAGGTCTTTTCCAAGGACTCACGACGCTTGTTCGCCTGAGGCGAGCATGGCAAACCGACCATTTTGTCGGTTTTGCCCAAAAACTCGATAAATCGACCGACACCGGGGTTCCGCCTGCGGGCAACCCGCATCACAATCTGTTCCCGTTGGAACACATTGAATTTTGGAGAATTGAAAAGATGGCAGGAATCGAACGCGTCAGGGAAATCCGACGTTTGCGAACTCGCAGAAAAAAAACGATCAAACTGATTGCACGAGTTAAAGCTGGAACCATGGATAAGGCCGAAGCGATGCGCAAACTTCGCAAAATGACCCCTGGAGCCGGCGTCATCATCGCTCGCGAAGGCTGGGTATAAAACATTAGCAGTGGCTTCAGAGGCTAACCGCGTGTTGAAAAGTCGCCGCACACCTCGGCAGTATCCGAGTCAATCGGCGTGGAATTTCTAGTAGACGGAACCAGGTCAATCGCAAGACTGTGACATACGTTGCTTCATGTGTCGCATAGGTGACAGCAACATCAACCCGACGGATTGATATGAGTCCGACTGTGATCCGCTGGGTGGTCATTTCCTGAACGGTGTTTTGCGAACGGTGTTTTGCGAACGGTGTTTTGCGAAATGGCGTCATGCCATTTGACGCTCGCGGATTGCAAATCGCCCCTGCAGGCAGAATGAGCCACTCGAATCAAAGACCTAGGCAGGTCGCCCACGGCCTCATCCGTTTTGGGCTCTGCTTGTACTGTTTGCACCGCGTGAATGATCCTGGCCCGCCCCTGACACCCAATAAGTCACACCTGTGTGCAATCCGAGTCTGTCATGACGACTGACTTTCGCGACGCAAGCTGAGCCGAGCAGCAAACCTCGCTCACGACGCATCACGAGACGCGGACATGTGGGGCGGAATCACTGAGTTGCTCTGAGAAAACCGAGTTGTTGTAGAGTAGACAATCACCGCAAATAAGCGGACAATTTTCGAAGCCCTTACGCGAACCATGCGTTCCTGAACATCGTATCGAAAGCTTGAGAATCTGGGTGAGAGACTGCCATCCCACCCTGCGGAGATCGATAATTCAATTTTCGTCGTGTTGAAGAAAACCGGACAGTGCCAATGAGTTCTCCAGACAACAACGAACCAACCAAATCAAACGCGGAAGCCAAAGGTTCCTCCGAAGAACGCCGCCCGATGATAGAGGCGATTGGCCTGAGCAAGTTTTATGGTCCCTTTGCGGCTGCCCGGGAAGTAACCTTTTCGGTCAGCGAGGGAGAACTGGTCGCTTTTCTCGGTCCTAACGGTGCGGGCAAGAGCACCACCATGAAAATGTTGACCGGGTACATCGCTGCCAGTGAAGGCGAGGCTCGAATCGCGGGGCACAATATGATGGAGGATCGTATCGCCGGTAGCCGCCGATTGGGCTACCTGCCAGAGAACGGGCCGCTCTATCCCGAGATGACCCCAATATCGATGCTTGATTTTTTTGCGGAGGCCCGAGGCATCACGTCGACCAAGAAACGAGACCATATCGATCGCGTGATTAATATCTGCGATCTCTCGTCCGTTGCTCACAAACCGATCAGCAAGCTGTCCAAGGGTTTCAAGCAGCGCGTGGGCATGAGCCAGGCATTGCTCCACGACCCCGATGTGTTGATTCTTGACGAACCAACCGCAGGTTTGGACCCTAATCAAATCCGTGGGGTGCGCGACACCATGCGTAGGCTCGCTGAGACGAAAACAATTCTTCTGAGCACTCACATTCTTCAGGAAGTCGAGGCCATGGCGGACCGAGTTGTCATGATCAACGAGGGACGCTTGGTCTACGAAGGTGATGTCGAGACCTTGCGGAATTCTGGCAATGGTGACCTGAATCAAGCCTTCCATTCACTAACGCACCACGACATCGCCTGAACAACGACATCGCCTGAACAACCCAACCGATACTAGCATCGCTGGCAAACTGACAGTAACGCTTTTTCCCGGCCCCCATCACTTCATCGCAACTGAACACTCATGTCTAACGTCGCAACGGCACTGCTTTCGCTGTTATTTTACGACATTGTCTTTCTGCTGGTCCTGCTGGCCATCGTCGCATTGCTGTCAGGGACAAAACGCGCCGCATTTGCGGTAATGAAACGCAACTTCGTTGGGTACTTCAGTAACCCCACGGGCTACGTCTTTCTTTGCATCTTCGTCTTTCTGACCTCGTTAGCTGCCTTCTGGCCGTACGAGTTTTTCAACCAGAATCTGGCTACGCTCGATCAGCTCAACTACTGGTATCCGATGATCATGCTGATCTTCATTCCAGCCATTACCATGAGCATCTGGTCAGAAGAAAAGCGACAAGGAACCGACGAACTGCTGTTGACTCTGCCCGCTGACGACTTTGACATCGTGATCGGCAAGTACATGTCCGCCGCAGCGATTTTCACAGCTTCGTTGCTGTTCAGCCAACTCAGTACGTTTGGCACTTTGGCAATCTTGACCGAGGGTGGCTTGGATATCGGTTTGATTTTCAGCAGTTATATCGGCTACTGGTTTGTCGGTCTGGCCATGCTTGCCATCGGGATGGTGGCATCGTTCCTGACAGGCAACCTGACCGTTGGCTTCATTTTAGGAGCCCTCTTCAATGCTCCCTTGGCTTTCGCCTCGCTTGCCGATTCATTCAGCCCAAGCCGAGAAATCGCATCATTGATATCAGGTGCCGGCATCTCGCGTCCGTTCGACGACTTCGGCCGCGGAGTCATCAGCAGTTCTTCAATCATCTACTTTGTATTCGTTGCCGCCATTGCCCTCTACACCTGCATGGTCCTGATCGGACGTCGACATTGGACAGGTGGCAAGGACGGCAACACGATGGTGTGGCAGTACATCATCAGAATCGGGGCTCTAATCGCGATCACAACCAGTAGTGTCATTCTGGTTCGCAACTGGGACTTTGTTCGGCAGGATTTGACCGAAGGCCAGGTGAGTTCCCTCGCCCCCGCCACCAAACAACTGATCCGCGAACTGGATGGTAAACGCCCCGTTGTGATTGATGCGTTCATCAGCAAAGACATTCCCGAGATATATGCTCGAACACGCTATGAACTGATCAATCTGTTGAAGGAATTTCGCAGCGAAGCAGCGAAGAGAAATCGCACGATCGAAGTGAATCTTTACGATGACATCGAATTGTTCAGCGATGACGCAGCTTTGGCTGCTGAACGATTTGGCATTCGTCCCGTTAGTCGGATGGTCAGGGAAAAGGGTACCCCGCAGCGAAAACAATTGATCATGGGGGCAGCGTTCAAGTCTGGTCTTGAAAAGGTCACAGTGCCAATTTTCGAATACGGAATTCCTGTGGAGTACGAACTGGTTCGCTCGATCAATACGGTCGCATCCGGCAAGAGAAAGCGGATCGGCGTTGTAGCGACC
>JAPKCI010000271.1 GCA_028823035.1 Rubripirellula sp. | reverse complement strand
TGCTGAGGGGAACGCAGAACCTGCTGAGGGGAACGCAGAACCTGCTGAGGGGAACACAGTACCTGCTGAGGGAAACACAGAACCTGCTGAGGGGAACGCAGAACCTGCTGAGGGAAACACAGAACCTGCTGAGGGGAACACAGTACCACAGACGGGCGAGGAGTCCTTTGTTGAGCAGAAAAGTCAAGATGATGCTGATCTCGAAGTCAGCGGGAACGAACGCGTGGTTGCGGCACAGTCTGATAACGTGGCGACAATTGGCGACCTGCCGACAATACCCGGGCAGAACGCAGACTTGACGGGTGCTGGCGGTGAATTGAACACCGGTAACACAGAAGCCAGCGATGTGGCAGGACTTGGGGGGTCGCAGCGGGCGCTTTCGCTGATCTCAGCCCGCGGTTTTCGGGTCAAAATGTTTCGTTGGCGGCGTCAGTTGTTCGAAATTTCAGCGCTCGAGCCAACGTTGATGTCTGAGAGCGATACAAGTTTGCGGAAACGTTCCTTGGCCTTACGCTACCGGGCGAAGGCCGGAGAAAAACTGGGGACGCTACTGCCAGAAGGATATGCGTTGGTTCGCGAGGCGGGGCGAAGGGCCTTGAAGATGCGGCACTATGATGTCCAGATCGTAGGTGGAATCTCACTTTTTGAAGGCTGCATCGCTGAAATGCAAACCGGCGAGGGAAAAACCCTCACGGCTACCTTACCGCTGTATTTGCACTCGTTGTTGGGCAAGGGGGCCCATCTGGCCACCGTCAACGACTATCTGGCACATCGTGATGCTGAATGGATGCGACCCCTGTATGAGCGTTTGGGATTGCGTGTCGGAGTCATTCAGACTTCCGATGACCAGAGTAGTCGTCGAAAGTCATATGACGCGGACATCACGTACGGGACAGCGAAGGAATTTGGCTTTGACTTCCTGCGAGATCGTCTGTTGTTGCGGGCACAGAATCGTGTTGAGACAGAAATGCTGGGGGACGGCGGAGGCAGGTTTTCTGGCTCCGGGGATCAGATCGTCATGCGTGGGATGCACTTTTGTCTGGTGGATGAAGCTGACAGTATCCTGATTGATGAAGCCCGGACACCGCTCATCATTGGCAGCATCGAGGATACGGTTCGAGATCAGATTGTTGCAACCTACCAGTGGGCCTCGGAGCACGGTTCAGAGTACGTCAAAGAAGATGACTACACGATTAATCCTGAAACCAAACAATACGAGTTGACAGCCCGGGGTAGGCAACGCGTGCGTGCCATGCTCAAGAACGATCTTGTGCGGACCATGGGATTGGTGGATTTGTACGAGTACACAGAGCGCAGCATCAAAGTGCATGAAGAGTTTCTGCTGGATCGCCAATACGTGGTGCGTCCGGGTGAAAAAGGAATCGATGAAATTGTCATCGTCGATGAATTCACCGGGCGACTGGCTGAAGGGCGTAAATGGCGGGACGGAATTCATCAGGCGATCGAGGCCAAGGAAGGAATCGAAATCAGCGTCCCAACGGGGCAAGCCGCTCGCATCACCGTCCAGGATTTATTCCTGCGTTATCCCCACTTGGCTGGCATGACGGGAACCGCGGCATCCAGTGCAAGGGAATTGCGAAAGATTTATCGGACGCCAGTCATCAGTGTCCCGACCAATCAACCGCCGCAACGTGTTCAGCTTGCTGATCGGGTGTTCGGAACGATGGAGGCCAAGTTCAAAGCGATCGTCAGTGAAATTCAGGAAGTTCACAAAGTTGGGCGGCCCGTGCTGGTCGGTACACGTTCGATTGACAAGAGTATCATTGTCTCACGGATGCTGGAAGAAATCGGGGTTGAACATCAGGTTCTCAATGCCAATAACGTTGAGATGGAGGCCGAGATTGTCTCGCTTGCCGGCGGTCGAGGCAAAGTTACCGTGGCGACTAACATGGCCGGTCGCGGCACTGATGTGAAACTTGATCAGGACATTGAATCATACGGCGGCATGCACGTGATTTGCACCGAACTTCATGATGCGGCCCGAATTGACCGGCAATTGATTGGACGTTGTGGTCGTCAGGGTGATCGCGGATCCTACCGGCAGTACCTTTCGCTTGATGATGACATTCTCAAAGGTGGCTTGGGACCAATCAAAGCCGAGCGGATGAAGGATCAGGGCACGCAGGTGGAGGGTTCCGTCGATCAGTATGCTGGCCTGTTCCGGAGGGCTCAGATGAAAGTTGAAAAAAAACATTTCCGCGATCGGATGATTCTGTTGCATCACGAGAAAGAACGGAAAAAAATGCAGCGTGAGATCGGGCAAGATCCTTATCTCGATACGCCTGATTGATGACCGCTGATGATGGTCCGAGAATCAAGGCATGCTGGCCAGGAAATAACAAAGATTCGGCTACCGAAATTGGCCGTTGAAATGTTCCGGAAGATTGCTGGGCATGCAGACTCGAAACGTTACCACGCTTCTCTGGTGGTGTTCGAGTCTAGAAGTCGACCGCCATGCCGTCGGTTGCGATCAGCACCTCTGCATTGACTTGCTGCTGTATCAAGTCACTGTCGACTGGATCGGTCGATTGCTCAAGCGGGTTGACGTGCGTCAGTAACAGCTTTTTCGGGGATGCCATCAGGGCGATTTCGGTAACCCGATCAGTCCAGCTATGTCCGGTTTTCTGTGCCCAGTCGGAAGTTTGGTTTCGAAAGTAGCATTCGTGCATTAACAGGTCGGCGTTATGACTCCAGTCAGCGTATTCAGGACTGGTGTCTCCCGTTGTGTCCGTCGAATAAACGAGACGTTTTCCATTGGGCCACTCGAGGCGATAAGCCACGGATCCCCCGGGATGGTCTTGTGGTCGCCATGAAATTTGCGTTTCCCCAATCTTGAATTGGGGTGTCTCGTCAATTGGATTCCACTGCGCTTCGAGCTTCGCTGGGAATACCAACGGATGAAACAGACATTGTTGAACCGCATCGAGTTTCTCGGACTCGCCCCAGATTTGGACACGGTTGACCGGGTGTTTAAAGAGAATGTTGTGCAGGTAGGTCAACCCTGCGGTGTGGTCCAGATGTGCGTGAGAGAGCAGGATATTCAGGGAATCCGTCTTGATCAATTCAGGCAGCCGAAAGACGCCGGTTCCGGCATCCAATGAAATCCCGGCATCCGGCAGGAAATAACACGAGGTGTGTCGTGACTCATTGGGGTGGTAGCCCGCTGTGCCGAGGCAATGAATTCGCATTTCGAAGCGTCCTCTGATGCGTGTGGCGGTTCCCGGCGTTTACTCTCAGCGCCCGTCGGCAGGCCTGCTCCGAGAACCCGATCTGAACCCGATCTGTCCTTCCATTCTACTAAAAACAGAGGCATGGGACTGGGCCTCCATTCAATTGGCAGTCGCTCCCCAATGAGCCTTGTAAGTGAGCCGACGAACCTCTATTCTCTCGTCCTGTCTTGGTGGTAGCTTGACGAGTTCAACACCATTTCCCATAACTTCGGGAATGTCAGACAAGGTTCCAAGTCGCGGATGTGGCGGAATTGGCAGACGCGCTAGATTCAGGTTCTAGTGCCCGCAAGGGCGTGGAGGTTCAAGTCCTCTCATCCGCACTCGTTATTTTCGGGGTTTTCCGCCATCGCGGGAAGCCCCGTTTTTTGTTTGCCCCTACTCGCCACGCTTTTAGCAACGCTTTTCGTGACGAGATAGTCCGCACGATGACTGCAGTGCTGGGAGAACGATGCAGCGTGATTGACGTCACGAGGATTAAATGTCACGGCGTAAGAAGCCTGCAAAAACTGGCCGTTTGCGGAAGAGAGACGGTACGGAATCAACGTGTCATCGCGATGAATTGCAGGAACTCGTTAGCCATTGGGATTGGCGAATGGTGGGCACCCTTGCGGCATGAAAAAAAGCAGACGCCAGCCTAGCCGGCGCCTGCCTTGGATTCCTAACCGTCAGCATTCAGCCGATGTGTTTGGGATTGGGAGCTAATTGCCTCATGGCTCGTCTTTATCACCCACGGCAGCGGAAGCACCGGCACCAACTGCCGTACCATTGGTGAAAGCATTCTGGTCAGGATTTTCCCCGTTGTTGTTGTTGTAAATTAAAGTGCCAGTAAACCCGACGATAAAACCTCCGATGTCTGCCCAGAATTTTCCGTTACCTCGTTCGATGATGTCACCGTTGAAAATGTCGTCATTGGCATCCCAGTAGGCAAGTGTTCCTTTGGCAAGCGATAGCGAACCGAGAACCAGTAATTTTTCCTGTTCGCTCAAGTCCCGTGATTTAAGCGTCTCGACAACCTGCTGGTCAACAGATCGGTTAAACGCAGTGAGATCAGAGCTCAATAGGATGGTTTCTTCCAGGTACTGGAAAGCCCTCATTACAGGTTCTGTTGCCGATATCCGTTTTTTGACGTCCTGATAGTAAGGGTAGCCATCTGCCATCTTTGCGCCATCGGTTAACACTTCCGAGGTCGGTAGAAACTGGTCGGCAGGGACACTGTAGATATGGGACATGAACAGACAACTGTTGAGATATAGCTCCTCGTCAGAGGGAGCATTCTGGTGGGCTCGCTTGAGCGTGATGTTGCCAATGTTAGCTCGGTGGGTGCGTTTCCCAGGCTTTTTTCGAACCCTTATGTCATTGCCTTGCCGTAAGTTCAGCAGGGTTAGTTTCAGGTCGGGTGTCAAGTAATCCAATGTTCGGTTATGGGCGACACCAACCTCAGCATAGGGGTTAGGGTCAAGCAATTCGTTTCCATCGGAATTGACGATTTTCCCTGGATTAACAAAAAGGTTACTGTCATTGCAGTCTCCTCCGCCCCAAGCTTTGGCGATGGCCAACGTTTGGTTTGAATCTGGTCCCATCGAAATGAGGGTGACTGCCCGCATGCCATAGGAAGTTTTGTAGGTGATGTAAGTGAAGTCTTCTTCATATTGCATCATTCCTATTTGGTCGTCGGTGGCTCCAAAGATCAGCCCGATCCCTGACGTATTACAGCGGCACGGTTCGGTACACGACGCACCACAATGCTCACATTGGACAACATCCGACTTACTGGCAGCATCACCACCCCCGGTATTTGTGGAACTTGGTCGGTTGGAACGCACACTGCTGTAGTTGACCGCGCCTGGTTTTGAACCTCCTGTTCCCCCGCCAGTGTCGGTCCGGCTACCGCGATTGGAACGCGTGGAGTTGTGGCTGATTGCACCAGACTTAGCGTCGCCCGAACCTGTTCCCCCACCAGTGTCGGTCCGGGTACCGCGATTGGAACGCGAGGAGTTGTGGTTGATTGCACCAGACTTGGCATCGTCAGAACCCGTCCCGCCTGAATTCTTAGGTCGAGTACCGTCATTTCCTGGCGGGAACATATTGACGACATGCCCCTTTTTGCTCCTTGTTGAATCACTCGTTTGCTGAAGGATCGCGACGACCAAATGATCGCAGTGACTGCGGTTAAGTTCTGCGAAATACAGGTTCATTAATTCTGGGGGCGCAGCTGTTGCCTGTTTCTGGCTTGCGATTCCAAAGACGATCAAAGCGAGAATTGCGACGCATTTGGGCCGCGTGAAAAGATAAAACATTAGGTCACTCGAGAAAGAGAATAGAAGAGAAGAGTAGAGTAGTTGAGAATGCAAACCGTGTGCCAATCCTCCAGACAACATGATTACGCGGCCTTGCAGGAGAACAGAAATTAATCTGAATCAGAATGAGACAGGAATCGTGAGTTGAGACAGACTTCGTCAAACGGAACTGGGAAAACGGAGTGTGTTGCGATTGGTTTGCGGGTGGGAACTTTGGACCACCCGTGAGGCCGTTTTCAGTCAGATACCATGGGTTGCATCATGTAAGAAAACTGCGTTTTGAAAACGTTCCCGGACTTCAGAAGTCTTTGAAATAGATTCAGGTTCTAGTGCCCGCAAGGGCGTGGAGGTTAAAGTCCTCTCGGCCGCACTCGTTATTTTCGGGGTTTCTCGCCATCGCGGGAAGCCCCGTTTTTCGTTGGGGCCTACTCTGCACCCTTTCCAGCACCCACGAACGATACCAGTCTTTAGTTTAAGTGGCTGGTGCGTTTCGGGAGCAAGGGGTCGCATGGGTCTTGAGTGCCCTCAAGGCGGGGAGGAAAACCGGGATGTAGCCTGGCCGTCCTATCGAGTCAGAATGAAATTGGCTCGTACACCCGATGAACTGGTTACGCTGCCTTGGATTCTATTCCAACCAACGAATTTCAAGGTGCCCTGCCCGCTGTCACGTACGCCAGAGTAATTCGTGTAGGTGAAACTGTAGGATCCGTTGTTGAGTTTCATGCAATTCATGTTTGAACTCCCCACAAAGGGAACGATGCTGTTCCCTGTAAACCCCCATTGCGTAGGTGTGAATCTCATGGTGCCACTCAGGCTAGACCTCCACAAGCCTGTTAAGTCGGGTCCACCGGGCACGGGAGGGGGCGGTGGGGGCGGCGCAGCTTGTCCGTTGTTACCGTTGCCGTTGGGAGGCTGGGGCTGACCAACCGATCGAAGCTCAAGGTTGATCGAGGTCCAATCCCGGCTGTTTTTATCCCACACTCGAAATCTGGCCCGATCCGGTGCGGCGTTGACCGCAGCGTCAAATCTGGCTTGACTGTTCACCCTCGTGTTTTCCACTTTGGAAATCCAGTCACCAATTTGCAGTCCGGCTCGCTTAGCGGGCGATCCTGGGTTGACGCGTTGAATCTTGAGGTATTTACTCCCATCACTTAGCTCTCTGACGATGTACGCCACTCCGACTTGGGGTTGTCTATACAGGATTTTGGGTACGATCTTGGTCTGAACTTGAGCTGCCTCTGCAGCTGGTACATGCGTACCTGACATGATCGTCGCGAAAAGAAACGTGATGGTTGCCAAGGTTCGCTTCAGTTTAATGTTCATTCTCATCGGTTCGTCCTCTCTGGATTGATTTGATTGGTTTTGGTTGCACACCATGCCGTTTCTGTGAAGCGGATTCAGAATGTGTTCCCATGAAGTTGCGTGACGTGGGGACACCCTGTTGAGGTAACTGAGAATCCACGTGCTACCGTTAACCTCCAGAAGCAACGCTCTTTCCCCGCAGGCTTGGGATCAAATCTTCAGAAAACATCAGAAGGCAAGAGAATTCGCTTACGTATGGGCAAAGCCAAGGCTGGGTTCCCAACGAGATTCATAAACGATGAGGTGAGAGCAGAATTGCTGAATGATGCCACGGTAGAACGCCTCCGCGGAACAACTCAACGTTGCAACAGCGGTTTCGCAAGACCCTGGACATGCTCCGACCCTGTCCAGGGTGGTCCCTGCTTTATCGGGCGTTGCGATCATAGAAGATCGACATCGTACCGGGGGCAACTGCCATGTGTTCGGCATATTGCGTTAGCAAGTCGGCCTCAGAAAGAAAATAATCGTGAAAGCCTTGTTCCCAGCAGTAAAGGACGTTCCCATTTGCTCCCACCGCGCGAAAGTCAAATCTCCATTGGTTGTCACGGTTCGGTTTCTTCGCAAAGGCGGCTTCCCAATCACAACAAGGACGGAATTCGATCGAAGCCCACCACTTATGCCAACCGCCAGGTAATTCAGTTCCCAAGGATCGCACCGTGGCAATCCGCTCCCATTGTCCAGGTATTCTTCCCCACCTGTCCCAATGACTAGCCAGATAGATTTGGTCGCGGTTGTCATGCACAACAACAGGACCTTCTGCAGGGTCTTGAATATAAACAGCATTCTGGACGTGATAACGGTCTGGCACCCACTTCTCGAGATGGACCGTTTCATAGGGGGTCTCCGTGTAGCCCTCGAATGTGAGTGGTAGATAGTAATTACGGCTCTGACAACTCTCGCAGGGGTCACTCCCATCGAGGCAGACACAGATTTGTTGGGTCTCAAATTTCCGATCATCGTCATGGACGGTGAATCCATCACCTGGGTGGGTCATGCAGCCGGTGAGCAAGCAGACTGAGAGAGTACATGCGAGTAGGGTAAAGATCTTCATGGCACACTTCCGGTGTGGGAAACGAGATTTGGGATCATCCCATGTTGGCGTTCACTTGATGCGTCATGCGGGTCCGTCCCGCCATGATGGCCCATTGATCAACTCCCTGACCAGTTCGTCTTCCCCGCATGAATTCTGGTCTTAAGACAGAGAAACGTGAATTCCATCGGCTTCCCGAAGGCAAAAGGCATCTTCGGCAGCATCTCGATAATCGGAATTCACCGAAGGTGATGGACATGGACCTGCAACTCGGACGCATCGGGAGTGCCGGTTTGAATCGATTTCAACTTGCAAGACGGCCAACCACTGGTGGTCGTCCCAGAGATCAATGTCCGGTCGATGACTCTGGGAGCGAAGCCTCGTGGTTTGCGGATCGCGGCCAACCACCTGCTGCGGCACTTGTCCACGGCACTTGTCCACGGCACTTGTCCACGGCACTTGTCCACGG
>JAPKCI010000270.1 GCA_028823035.1 Rubripirellula sp. | reverse complement strand
TGAATGTCACGATCGATGAATGTCACGATCGATGAATGTCACGATCGATGAATGTCACGATCGATGAATGTGCGTGGAGAAAAATCTGGTTGCGTGCGGGGTTAAGTGGCTGTTTCTAGAGTAGACCGTTAGAGGCATTGAATACGAGCAACGCAGCACCACAAATCAGGAGGACAAGTCACATGACAAATCGAGCATATCGTAAGCGGCGTCTACTCTTGGAAAACCTGGAAAATCGCGTACTAATGGCGGCGGATATCCACTTCAGCTACGGAACGCTGCAGATCGACGGCACTGATTTTGACGACAAGGTCGAAATTAGCAGCGAGATCAGGACTTACCGCTATGGGTCGGGTGTCCTTTCGCTTCCTCATATCAGGGCTTCTGTCAGTGATGCAAATGACAACCTGCTGATCGAGCGTACGTTTGATCCCCACCGTGTAAACGCGATACGAGTCTTTGCTTATGACGGGAACGATATTGTGCGCAACAACACCGACATTGTTTCGGTTCAATACGGTGGTGACGGGGAGGATCGGTTGTACGGTGGATCTGCCAATGACGTGCTTTACGGAGGAAATCAATCCGACCGGTTGTACGGCTTTGCAGGCGGTGACACGTTGCGAGGCGGAGAGGGGGGCGATTACCTCTACGGTCATTGGGGCGATGACACGTTGCGAGGCGGAGAGGGGGGCGATTACCTCTACGGCCACAGTGGAGAAGATGACTTATTTGGTGACGAAGGACGGGATTTTATGTATGGAGGTACGAATAACGACGTGCTAGTCGGCGGAGAGGGGGGCGATTACCTCTACGGAAACAGTGGAGACGATGAATTGTTTGGTCAAGCTGGCAACGATCGCATGTATGGGGGTGCGAATAACGACGTGCTGGTCGGCGGAGAGGGGGGCGATTACCTCTACGGCTCTGGGGGCGATGACACGTTGCGAGGAGGAGGTGGTGATGATGTGCTCTACGGTGGCAATGGAAACGATGGGCTGTACGGTGGCATCGGATCCGATACGCTTGCCGGTGGCGTTGGTGCAGATCGGTATCTCGTAATCAGAAGTGCAGATGGCGCAGCGGTTGATCGGATTCAGTACCTGAGCTCAATTGACGCTCGAATCAATTTTGTTAACGGTAGAGCAGGGAGCGCAGGGTTGGGCAGCAATTTCGGGAGCGTGAATTACGCTGCTGCCACCTGGTCGGAATCGGATGTTACCAGCGTTGATACCGCTTTTGCGGCACTCGTATCCCGGGTCAACAATACCCGGCTGCTAAAGAAACAGAATGGTGACGAGTTGACATTTGTACGACAGGGTCAGGTTGTCAATGCAGAAGACGGTTCGGCCAACTTGTCGTTGGGCGGATGGAATAGTGGAGATTCTGTGACATTAGTCAACAATGCTTTCGCCCGTGATGTTCGCAGGACGGTCTTTCACGAAATTGCTCACAACTGGGACGACCTCGACGAAAACCGGTTTGTCGGTGCATTCCGTGAAGCGGGCAGTTGGATCTGCCTCTCCATCGGGAACATTGGGCGTGAGCACAGGATCGTTATCGAGCCGGATAACCTGGTACAAGCAACGGATAGCAATTGGAGTGACTGGTATTACTCGAATACGGATGACGAGGATTTGCCAGGGGTCCAAAACGGGTTGGATGGTTTTGCCAGGCAATACGGAAAGATGAATCCGCTGGAAGATTTTGCTACCTCGTTTGCGGCGTACATGTACGCGACTCATTTGCAAGAAAACTATTCTGGAGAAACGCCGGCCGCCGTACGCGACCGGTTAGCGAGTCGCTTCGCGGTGCTTGATGACTTTTTCGCCAGCCTGGCCTGATGCGGCAGCCAAGCGAGCGAGTCCGGAGAGGACGTTGTGTTTCCTCCGGTGTTATCTCGTTGGCCCCACTGTCCCCACGACTTCCGTGTTTAAGAAGATCATCCGACGTAGCCCAGGCAATCCAAGGCTGCATCCCCCAAGAGGTTCACTGATGCCCGGAATCTCGCCGTGCCGGTACACGATGGTTATCGGTTTGTACCGAAATTGGTGGTTGGTCGGGCTTTTGAACCGATAGCAAAATCACAGATTTCGTGGCATCGATGTCCACGCGACCTGGCAGGGAATACCGATCAAGAGTATTCGAGCGGATCGTCTGTGCCAGCCGAGTCCAGTGTTCTCGATTCATTTCACCTCGGGGCCAGCCCACTTCGGTCCACAGTGTCTGCATCGCAGCGACCACGACGACTCGGTCGGTGGAATCGTCACGGCTTAGCGATATCAATTTGGTTTCCGGGCGTGTTTCCGGGCCTGGCTGTGTGATCGCGAGATGGTGTTCATCAAGCCATTCTTTGGCGCGTCGATCGACGAAGCTTCGCCATTCCCGCTGGCCGTCGATGGCGCGGTTGATTGCGTCGACGGCATGTGGGTAGCGAGTTTCAATCAGTGGCAATAGCTGTTGGCGAATCCAGTTTCTCTGATAGTGAACTTCACTATTTGACGAGTCCTCTCGCCAGGTTTGGCTAATGGAACGCAAAGCCTCGCGAATGTGTTGGCGTGAGGCATTGAGTAGTGGACGCATCAATACGAGGTCACGATCAATCGGTCTGGTGTTTCCGATGCCGGCCAGCCCGGCTGGGCCGGTGCCACGGAATAGATGGTGCAGGACAGTTTCAGCATTGTCATCCGCTGAGTGAGCTACAGCGACGTAGCGGGCTCCGGTAGTTTTTGCCGTTTCGATAAGGAACTTCATCCGTTCGGTTCGCAAGGCAGCTTCGCTGGTTTCTTCACTCGTCGTTCGAGCGCTGTGAAATGTCACCCCCAGTTCGTTTGCCAAGTCGTCGACAAATTGTTGATCATCGTCTGATTCCTGTCCTCGCAATCTGTGATTGAAATGAGCAGCAATGAGAAAGCCGCGGGGAACGGAATCACCATGGACTCGGATATCAGCCATCAGACGCAGTAACGCCACACTGTCGGCTCCGCCGCTGCAGCCAATCACGATCCCGACATCACGCCAACGCCGTGGCGGCCAATTGGCCGCTGCCAAGGCGAGCAACTGCGACCAATCTTGCGAGTTGTTTTGCGAGGTATCCATGAGTTAGTTTCGATTCCGGGATTGGAATACAGACAGATTTGTGGCCCCGTTGTATCGCAGAGGGGGGACAACTGTTAGGCTTTGGTAATCGATGGCCCGTTTTCGGTTCATCGGTGAATTTTATCAAAATCAACAACAACTCCGGACAACAGAATCACCTGTCGCCGATCATGCGGAACTTTAGCCGCGTTCGTTGCCTAGTCCAACTTGTCACGTCAGCACATCATGTGGATGCTTTTTGGTTCGATACTTTCACAGATCATGCGCGGCCCTGTTGCCTGCGTTGAGATCGGTTTGCAGGGTTCGGGCTGTTGCGCTCTGGCATCCTCAAATCGTACATGCTGCGAGAATCGGATTGCCTGCTTCGCAGGTCGCATGAGGACGTTGTCCGCAAATTGGCCGTTACGCATGAAAACTGGCATTTGGGGCCTGTTCGTTAGCTGCATGTTGCGATTCGTCACGAAACGCAGTGCTCCCTCAGCGAATCAAGGTTCACCGCCGCTCTCTGGCGATTTTCCAAATGTTGGGACAGTGTCCAAAGACAGGTGGTTTTTGAGTCCTCGAATACGAGGGCAGTCGAATGAATCCAGAAATGATTCTGCAGATCCTGATTTCACTTTTGGTCGGGTCCGCATTGACGGTCGCTTTTTTCAAAGTGATCGAAAACAAACGCAAAGCCAAACGGCAAGAAGAAGCAGGTGAGTTTCTTGCTTCTGCGAGGAGGCAGTCAGAGACTGAACGCAGCGAGATGCTTGTCGCAGCCAAGGAGGCAGCGTTGGAAGCGAAGGCCGAGTCTGAAGAAGAATTGGCTGCGAGCAGAAAGAGCCAGTTGCAGGGTGAGCAGAAACTTGATCGCCGCGACGTACAGTTGCAGCAACTGGAAGATTCGCTTCGCAAACAGCAGCGTGGGCTTGAGTCCAGTCAGACCCGTTTGGCCACGCAACTCAAAGGGCTGGCTGAGCAGCGCGAGGACTTGGCCCGCACGCTCAAAGAACAGACGTCGATTCTGGAACAGGCCAGTGGCATGTCCCGTGAGCAGGCTGGTGAGAAACTGATGGACGCGATGACGCGCGAGTTGGAGCACGAGCGAGGGTCGGCATTGCTGAAGCATAAGAAGTTGCTCGATGAAGTCGTGCAGGCTCAGGGTCGGGAAATCTTGCTGACAGCGATTCAACGTTATGCGTCAGCCCACACTTCGGAATCAACGACCAGCACGGTTGATGTACCCACCGATGACATGAAGGGCAGGATCATTGGTCGCGAGGGACGGAATATTCGCGCTTTCGAAAAAGCAACAGGCGTCGATGTCATCATTGATGATACGCCCGGCGTTGTGATTGTCAGCGGATTCGATCCTGTCCGTCGAGAGGTTGCCCGACAGGCATTGACAAAGCTGATAGCCGATGGGCGAATCCATCCTTCCAAAATCGAGGAAGTGGTAGAGGAGACAGGCAAGCGGATTGAGGAATTTATGTTGCAAAAGGGCCGCGAAGCTGCAGATGAAGTCAATATTCCCGGCCTCGATAATCGAATCCTCGGCATGCTGGGACGTCTGCATTTCCGTACCTCATATAGCCAGAATGTGTTGCGTCACAGTGTGGAGGTTGCTTTCGTTTCCGGATTGGTCGCAGAGATGCTGGGGATGGATGGTGATCTTGCTCGACGGTGTGGGTTGCTGCACGACATCGGCAAAGCGGCCGATCATGAACTGGAAGGTGGGCATCCCAAAATCGGTGCAGATTTGCTCAGAAGGCATGGTGAGTGCCCGGAAGTTGTGCATGCCGCCTTGGGGCATCACGATGAGATTGTCACCGAACATCCCTACACCATGCTGGTTGCCACGGGAGACGCCTGCAGTGCCAGTCGGCCTGGGGCTCGCCGCGAGTCGCTGGAACGTTATGTCAAGCGGATGGAGGAATTGGAGTCGATCGCAGCAAGATTCGAGGGGGTGCGACAGGCGTTTGCGATCAGTGCCGGTCGTGAATTGCGGGTGATTGTCAGCAGTGATCTGACGACTGATGAGCAGGCGGCCACCATCTGCCAGAAAATTGCCAAGGCTTTTGAGGCTGAATTGACCTACCCTGGAGAGATCAAGGTCACCGTGCTCCGTGAATCGCGATTTGTCGAAACGGCAAAATGAGGTTGGTTGATCGACGCCTGTGACGCCATTGTGGTGCGGCTTCCCGTCTCAGGATACCGTGCCGAGGAAATTGCAGGCTGGCCTATCCCCGGCGTTGTTCCCTTCTCGCCATCGGTTATCTAGTCGCAGCAGGGGGTTTTGAGTGAATCTCGCCCCTAATTGCACACTCCATAGGTTGACATTCCAGCGTCTCCGCGCTATCTTCGCAGGCTTCCAAATGGTGCGAGTTCCGTCACGACAGGCAGCGACGGTGATGCCTTGGTAAGTTACTGCTTGAGTCGCCTTTCATGACTCGGGCAGTTCGACTTGCCACGGTGACTCTGCAACACTCCCCAATGAGGCTCGGACCGCGTACCCCCCCGGGTCGAGTTAAGTAGAGACGGACTCAATATGAGTGTCGATTTTGAAGCAATCGCTCAACGCGGGCGTTGCGATGTATCCAGTTTGCGACTCGCACAACCCCTGTTGGAACAAGGTTACACACCACCTTTTCTCGCACGCTATCGACGTGATGAGTTGGGTGGGCTGGATGAATCCAGTTTGTGGGCCCTTTCCGCAGCGATTGAAACCGAACATCAAATCGCACACAGGCGGGATGAACTGCACAAAGTCTGGGAACAGACGGCGCTCTGCGACCCCGCTATCGGTCAAGCGATTCATAAGTCAAATTCGCTACGCATGCTCGCACGCCTCGCTCGGAGGCTGAAATCCGAGTCAAACGAGCAAAGCAACGATCCGGCAATGTTGGCTGTCAGGGTTTTGAATCCACAAAAAGGTGATGGAAGCGACTTCGCTGAAATTGCCCAGAAGGTGGAAGGGATTCAAGACGCCGACGCCGCTGTGGCAGGCTTGGAACAGGCGTTGGCAAAACGCTTGGCCGGTGATCCTCGGGTGATCGCGTCGGCCGTTCGTTGGCTGGTGAAAAATGCCCAAATTCGGGTCGCCAGCGTCAGTGACCCACACACGACACAGGACGCGGCAGTCGCTAACAAGGCAGACGCTAATAAGGCAGACGCTAACAAGGCAGACGCTAACAAGGCAGACGCTAACAAGGCAGACGCTAACAAGGCAGACGCTAACAAGGCAGTCGCTAACGCGGCACCTTCGGACAGCGAAGCTGGGACTGTCGCTAGTAGCAAACAACAAGATTCGCAGAGCAAAGCTCCATCGGTTGCTGCCGACGCCGATCCGCAACCTGCCGACGCCGATCCGCAACCTGCCGACGCCGATCCGCAACCTGCCGAGGTGACTGTTGTCAGCGACGAGTCAGTGGTGTCCGCTGATCCGGCAACCGACACGCCTTCGGTAGAGGCAGCCCAGACAACTGAGCCGACCGACATCGCAGCGACGGGTGAAACGGTTGCTGAGGCTACGTCTAGTGCCGATCCAGATGCCTCCGCGGAGGAAGCAATCACTCCGCTAGCGGACTCCGTTGATAACCTAAAAACCGATGTTTCGCCCGAATCGGCACAGGCTGAAACACCGACGGCCAGTCCCGCCACTGTGGAAGCGAGTTCGACGGAACAACCATCGTCCTCTGCTGAAGAAATAGAAATTGTATCGCCCGAATCGGCAGCAGCAGAGGCAAGTCCAGAAACTGCGGTCGGTGAGATTTCCGTTGCCATTGCCGACGCTGGCAAAACGGATGCTGACAAAACGGATGCTGACAAAACGGATGCTGGCAAAACAGGCTCGGGTAAGAAAAGGAAGACGGCTAAAGTTGAGGCCAAGGCACCCAAGAAACAGAAAAAGGTTTCACCGAGGCAGCGCCGACGCCGCTGGTTGGTCAGTGTGCTCAAGCCACTGGCTGGCAAACGATTCGCTTGCGACAAGCTGAGCGCGTTTCAGGTGGTGATGTTGGGTCGCGCTTTAAGAAGCCAGGTGGCCGAGTGCGCATTTGAATATGACGCAGCCAAATTGGTTGCTGAACTACAGCGGACTGCCGTTGGACTCAATCGCCATGTTGAGCCCATGCTTCGCGAACTTGTGTTGGCAAACGAGACGGTGATTCGCGAGGCAGCGGAAGCAGCCTGGTGGGATGACTTGCATGAACGGGCATCTGCCCGTTTGGTGACGATCACCGCTGACCATTTGCGCCGTCACGTCAACCGCGGGGCAGTGGAGGCCAAGGTAGTGATGTCGATTGACGCCGTTGGGCCCCGAACCGCTGCGACGTCGATTGTTGCGGCCGATGGGCGTTTACTACACAACGAAGATTTACCCTGCCAACTTTCCTCTGCGAATCGATCGCAGGCTGTGGCTCGCATGGGTGAGTTGATCCATGCCTATCATGTTGACCTGCTTGTTATCAGTAACGGTCCGGCAAGGCGTGCTACGATGATTGCCCTGGGTGATCTGATCGGTCAGTCTCCAGAGAAGTCTGTCCGTTGGACATTGGGGGATCGCAGCGGCGCTGATGTGTACGCCAGTAGCGCCGTCGCCGACGAGGAAATGCGTTCCACGCCTCGTCGTTTTCGGGCCGCAGCGTGGTTGGCCTTCTCTGTGCTGCAACCGGCTCAGGCTCTTGCAAAAGTTGATCCGCTGAAGCTTCGATTGAGTTCTTTTCAGCGAGAATTGTCTGATGAGGCTTTGCTGAGTTCATTGGAAGAAGTGTTACTGAGTGGTGCGTCACGTGGAGGGGTAGATGCAAACACTGCGTCTGTCTCGTGGTTGCAACGTCTGCCGGGCGTTCAGGAACATGTGGCTCAGGCAATCGACAAAGCAAGACGCGAATCCCTGTTCAATTCTCGTCAGTCAATTGTTGATCTCGGTGAGTGGGGTGAAGCGACGTACAGTCGGCAAGCCATTCCGTTCTTACGGATCTTCGGCAGTGAGGAAGTGCTGGACGGTACCTTGATCCATCCAGAGGACTACCCGTTGGCCAAAAAACTGGCCAACGCATTGGACATCGAATTGCCGCCCGGTATGCCTCCGGGGTATATCACGCCCGACTTCACGACGGAGTCGGAACCAGCAGCGGCAAAGCTGATTGAATCGACTGCTGAACCTGAGAAAAATCCGGTTGAAGATTTCAGTTCAGCTACGGAATCTAGCCCCAGTTTTGGGGTGGATGGTGAGACCGCCAGCAGCATTGATGGCCAGACGCCCAGCGAGTCGGATGAGCAAGCTTCTCCGACTGAAACAGCGACTGAAACTGAGGCTGAAACTGAGGCTGAAAC
>JAPKCI010000269.1 GCA_028823035.1 Rubripirellula sp. | reverse complement strand
GGTTCGTCGCTCTTCGAATATCCTCGTTTATAGTTCTTTCCTGCGAGTTGATGCGTCAGGCTTGGTTTTTTTCGGGGCCAATGAGATATCGCCGATCGGTTGTGCATTAAAAGACGCAATGAGATGTGTAAGACGCAATGAGAT
Source organism: Rubripirellula sp. (assembly GCA_028823035.1). Lineage (GTDB taxonomy): Bacteria > Planctomycetota > Planctomycetia > Pirellulales > Pirellulaceae > Rubripirellula. The sequence continues at coordinate 8,278 of JAPKCI010000269.1, read as the reverse complement.
GTGTAAGACGCAATGAGATGTGTAATAATACGCAGCATCGAGACCACCGCGGCGTGAGCAAAACGGGATTGGTGGACGATACCGAGCTTTCGGATGCCGCTGTTCATCTAATTAGGTCGCCATACAACCGCTGTCCATGAAGGGAACGTCATGAAATTGTTTACTCGCAACCCATCGCGGGATCCGAGCCGAGTTCGCGAAGTGCTACGGCAGTTGTGCGATGAACTCATTGACGCTTTGGGCGCGGACCTCGAGTCGATAGTTCTTTACGGAAGTTTTGCTCGCGCCAATCAACTTGAGACGGAGCATGACACGGTCAATGTGATGTTGGTCTTACGTAGCGTGGCCTGTCATACGCTCGACAAAATGGCCAGCGCGATCGCCCGAGTCGAACGAGAGATACCTTTGACGACCATGACATTGACTCGTGAAGATCTGCACTCATCATGCGATGTCTTTCCGATCAAGTTTCATGATATGCAGCTGCACCATCGTGTGCTGAGCGGCGAGGATGTACTATCAGACTTGGAAATCTCGGATGTTCATCTCCGGATTCGTTGCGAACAACAACTCAAGAACCTCATGCTTCGGCTGAGGGCAATCTACCTGCACCGCAATCAAAATTCCTCGCAATTGCTCGAAACACTCCTGGAAGCGAATCGCAGTTTCTTACAGGACATCCACGCGTGCCTTGTCGTCAAGACAGGAATCGTCCCAGAAGACGATACCGATCTTGCTGCTGCATTTGGCGAGGAATTTGGTCTCGACACGAAAGTCGTCAATGAAGTTCTTGGCATCCGAGGACATGCCGCAGTGCCGAAGGCCGAGGATTTGAAGCGGACGTTTGATCGCTTCATGCAACTCGTCCACGATTCGGCTCTTGCCGTCGACCAGATGGAGACGCAATCATGAGCACGGCCACCTCTTCAAGAATTAAGGCAGTCTGCTCCTGCGGCAAGAAATACTTAGTGCGTGCGGAGCTTTCTGGCAAACGAGGCAAGTGCAAATGCGGAAAAAGGTTTACAGTGCCGACGCAAGAGAAGGCTGAGTCTTCGGTCCTCGAGAAAGAGTGTCCATCGTGCGGTGCGAGGATTGGGCCTCAGGATATAATGTGCAAGGCCTGCGAGCGTGAAGCCGTGGTCTCCGGGGCCAAGTCTGAAGCCGATGTGTCATTCGAGCTTAGGATGGGCATCGGCACGGTGTGTGGATTAATCGTCCTCGTCGCAGTCATCTACCAACTGTATCTAAAAGTTTTAGGGTTCGAGATATTTTTCGTCCTGCTGGGAGTTCTGTGCGCGATCAGTATCATTACCATGAGGTTGTTAGGTCGTTCAAAGAGATTCGTTTTCGAAGTCACGATCGCTGCATTGATATCCTACGGAGTCATCGCCCTTAGCCGATGCGTCTTCGTTTTTTACGACGTGAGCTCTCCGGAAAGTTTTGAGCTACTTTTGGTACTGGCAGTCCTAGGCCCGTTGATTGTGTGTGTCGTCGCATATCTTGATGAAATCCTCTTGGCGTTTTATGAACCTGACACATCAGTTTCGGATCCGGTGGAATACTGGTGGAACGATCCTAAAATCAGGATTGCTGGAGGGTGCGCTGCGGTCACGGTCTTGGGCGCTGGTGTCTACCAAACACTATTGGACGGCCCGGAGTTTATTGAATTCTATAAGGTTTTAGGAATTGGTTTCTGCATCGCTTTTCTGGTCGCACGGATCACTAGTTGCCCGACCGTCGGCTTTCTCGTTTTGCTGCTCGCGTTCGAGACCATTGGCGCGATTCGATTCGGGTATGGCCTAACGCAAGGCATGCACAAGTTTGGGGAACTGGGACAGATGATGTTATTCGGCCCGATTGGCATCGCAGCCATCCCCTTCATAGATAAAGTCTTTCTATCCGGCGGTGGCAGATCCAGTGGCAGATCCAGTGGGTTTTCCTGGTTCGGCGGCGGTGATGGTGGCGGCGGGTGTGGTGGTGGCGGCGGGTGTGGTGGTTGTGGAGGCTGAGTGTGTGATTGGCGGATGCAGTGGAGGAGGAGAAGGTGATTGAAGAAGTCGATGCAGAGTCGTTCGTCGAAGTACCGCTCATTGGCCTGGCGTTTCGCCAACCGCTTGCTGATTGGATCCTCACCAAGCCGGATGTTATCGACTGTCTGGAACTGACCGCTGAGCACTTTTTCGATGGCGGTGAGGCTCAACTAGAGCAATTACGTGATCGTTACCCGCTCTCGGTTCATGGGCTTGGGCTTTCACTCGGCACCCCGGGAGCGATTGACAGGAAAACGCTTGACCGCTTCAAACGAGTAGCTGACCTCGCCGATGCGCGATGGATCAGTGAACACATTGCCTTCACCAAGACGGACGAAGTCGACCTTGGGCACCTCAACCCGGTCCCACTCACGAGTGATTCTCTGCAGACTTTGATTGACCACGCACGCGAGGTGATGGATCTTTGCCAAAAACCCCTGCTCCTGGAGAACATCACGTCGTACCTGCGAGTTCCGGAGGAGATTCCAGAAACGGAGTTCATAAACGGACTTTGTCAGCAAGCAGGTGTTGGCCTGCTGCTGGATGTGACGAACCTGTTCATCAACAGTCGAAACCATGACTTCGATCCAGTGGAGTGGCTCCACAGAGTCGAACCTTTGATCATCAAGCAACTCCATATTGTGGGGTATTCGTTCGCTGACGGCGTGTGGCACGATCGCCATTGCGAGCCGATCCAGGACGAACTTCTAGAACTGGCCGCAGAAGTCGTTTCGTACGCGCCCGTGGAATCGATCATCGTTGAACGTGACGGTGGGTTTCCGCCGACCGATCGAGTAGAATGCGAACTCAAGCGTCTGGGGGCTGCCTGTGAATCAGCTCGATGCGGTTAGGGCGATGGGGCTTCTGTTGCGAGATCGCGAATTGAGGCTTCGTTTCGAAAATGACCGCAAAGCCATCATCAAAGAGCTCAACATCGCTCCAGGACAGAGGTCCTCTGTCTTTGGACTGGATCTTCGACAACTGGATGCTCAAGCCGAATCGCTCATCCGAAAACGCCGGGCCGAGGTCGCTCATTTAGTGCCAAAAACATGGTTTCGGCTCGGTTCGGAAGCCCACTTGCAGTTCCGGCAGTATGCGGATCATTCACCTTGGCCTGAGGGCCACCGACGGCACCTCGTCGACGCATCAATGTTCTGCCAGTTTCTTCGCAATAATACTGCGTCGGAATACTTGAGATCGGAACATCACTGGGTTTCATTCTTGGCCAATGACCGCTCTTTTTCGGTTCGATTATTGGACGACCTCGTCGTGCTGGGAAGAGAGCGGTGGGCCGTTCAATTTTGTGTCCGCTGGAATGGGGTTGCCACCAGCAAGGTCTTTCGCATCAGGAGTTTCCGCGAACTCATCCGTCGGTAGCTCAGTCTGGCGGCGGCTCATCAGACTCAAGCAACAGGCAACACGATGACTCGGATCACAACTGGACGCGTTCGCAAATGCGTCACGCTGGGCATGACGTTCGTGCTGATAACGTCATTGATTGCTTGGTTTCTTCAGCGTGAAACGTTTTCGCGTCTTATTCGAATCGTGACAGGAACGCGGCAAGGCTTGCAGATGAAGGCATGGTGAAACGCGAGATTGAGGCAACCCAACTGATGCGCAAACCAGATTCTAGCTACATGCACACCATGAGTATTCCGGCAGACAGGATAAGCGCCATGTCCTTGATCAATCGGCCCTCGGGAAGTTTGAGTTGGTCGCAGGCGGGGAATGTTGCCTTGCGTTTGTGGGGTGACGATCGGATTACTGACTCAGTGGTTGAATCGTCTTGTGACACGTCATGGCTGGAATTGGGACGTAAGCGACCGATGCCCCATGAGTCACATGCCGCCGTAGCAGGTTACTTTTACTACTTTGGCCTCTATTACGGCGGGCTTTGTATTTCACAACTTTCAGAAGCTCAGCGTTCGCTTTATCAACACCACTTGGCAGATCGAATTGTCAAACGTCAGGAAAAAGATGGTTCTTGATTTGATTACCCGCTGTACAGTTATCACAAACCTTATGGTGCGGCGTTCGCTTTGTTGACTCTGGAGCGTTGTCGCGATCCGCAAAGTCAGACGGATTAGTCTCCGTGCTTGTCTATCTGCCCGCGAGTTTTACAACGCTCCTTCATTCAGACAACAATTCAGCGATAACGGCGGTTCAGGCGGGACTCAGAATGTTGAGCTGGGCATTCTTGACCAGGTCTTTGATTCGCTCGCGGTATGCGAGCATGTGGGGGGCGGTTAAGTGATTTTTGAGGTCGTCAAGAGTTTCCCACTTTTCAATGATTGTTACCTGGTTTTCATTCCGGTGTTGACGTTCCAAGTCGGTTTCTGCGTCAACAGCAGGACTGTACTCCATGCATCCCTGTTCCTGCAAAACGCAGGGAATGATCTGTTTGAATTCAACGAGAAAGGCAGCTCTCATGCCGGGTTCGATTTCAATTTGGGCGATGACGTGGATCATGGGTGGGTGGGTGGAAGCGATCTGCGGGGTGATTGGAGAAGCGGATCGAAGTTTTCGCCGATCGTAAGAATCAGCCGATCCTAACAATCAGCGGCGGAAAAAAACGCAACCGACCGACTGCGGCGGTTGTGCTGTTGGCATCACAACCTAGACGCCGCGTTCGGGATGATCTGCGAGTCTATCACTCGTGACCCTGCTCATGCATCCGTCTGTTGACCGTTGGCGGCTACGTTCGTCTGTTTTCAAGGGCCATTAAATGCTTCGGTGCGACAGGGAAGGCGGGCATGCTCGGACGTTCAGCGGCGATTGTTGTATTTCGAGTCCGGCCGAATTGGCAGCTGAAACGTGCCATTTTCAAGTTCTAGGGGCGATGTTTTTTCTCGGTGTGCATGCGGACTTGCCAAGGAGGAATGATTCAATGGTGAAGTTCTTAGCTCGTTTTTAAGAAAACGAGCGTTTTGCGACGGCATGTGGGCGTCCTGAAAAGCTGAGATCATCTCTCGCGGCTGGCAATGTTTCCGACAGGTTTTGTTGAATTACGATTGTGATTGACAGGATCTGGGTATCATGTGGCCCGGCGGGGGCGGTCCTTCACCTTCCGCCATTCGATTGTAAATTTAACACTGGGTGACGCATGGTAACGGTCCGTTTCGGCGTGATTTTCTTTTTCTTGCTCTCGATGTCAGGTTGCAGCCGGCTGCCCGACGACGGCATCCAGTTCACGGATGTTTCGCAGTCACAGTCGATCACAATTGATGATTTTTCGACGTTGTTGTTTACCGACACTGAGGGCAACGAAGTCAAATTGGACGACATCATGACCCGTGATTATCTGGTGCTGGTGATCACGCGGGGTTGGTACGGTGGTGTCTGTTTTTACTGCGCGTCACAAACATCCCGGTGGGCTCGGAGATTCGATGAGTTAGAACCCTATGATGCCCAGCTTGCGGTAATCTTTCCGACAGAGTCGTCCGAAGATTCAGGGAAGATTGAAGAGCTGAATGGCCGTATCAAGAACGGTCAGATCCCTAACGAAAGTATCCCCTACCCTATTTTGCTTGACATCAACCTGTCATCGGTTGACCAGCTTGGTATTCGGGCCGATCTTGCCAAACCATCGACCTACATTATTGATCGTGAGGGACGAGTTCGGTTTGCCTATGTGGGCGAATCGATTGCAGACCGACCCACAGTGGATTCCGTGCTTAAGCAGCTTGCACAACTCGGTGGTTAGTTTCCACGAAAGTTCTGACCATGCCGACAGAGCAAATGATCCAGGAGTCGATGCGATTCATCGATAAATGTGTCGAATTGGATCTGGTTTCAAAATCAGATGCTGACAACCTTCGCGGGGCGGTTGGTGAAGAGGGGCATTTCGTTGAACAGAATGCCTTGCAGCGAGGACTGTTGACTGCCTCGGACATTGAAATTGTCCAGTCGTTGCTGAGGCCGTTTGATGTCGTTACAGGTTATGAAATACTGGATTTCGTTGGTCGCGGTGGCATGGGGGTTGTTTATCGGGCCCGGCAATTGGATCTCGATCGAATTGTCGCGCTCAAAACGGTCCTGATCAGCAGTGTTGGTGATCCGACAACCGTGGCAAGATTTGAACTCGAGGCCAAGGCTCTGGCCCGTTTGCAGCATCCGAACATCGTACAGGCCTTGAACTTCGGCAAGCACGAAGGCCGTTTCTATTTTTCCATGGAATTCGTTTCCGGGCGGACCTGCGAACAACTGGTCACATCGGGTATTGGTCTGCCCAATCAGCAGGCATGGCAAATTGTCCGGCAAGTTGCGTCGGGCTTGCTGCATGCCTCGCGACAGGGATTGATTCACCGTGACATCAAACCTGCCAATTTGATTCTGATGCGTGCGCCCGAAGGATCGGTGGGAACGACCGTCAACCATGGAATTGCCAAAATTACTGATTTTGGGTTGGCGATGTTTACGGACAAAAGTCAGCAGGAAATGAGGCTGACCACCGGTGATAAAATCATTGGTAGTCCAGCCTTCATGTCTCCCGAGCAATTCACGGGAGGGGAACTTGATTTTCGCACGGATATGTATTCACTCGGTGCGACTGCCTGGAATCTGCTGTTTGGAGAAATTCCCTTTAGGGGGGGCAATGTCGGAGCTCTGTATAAGCAAAAGCTGAACCCCAGCATGATTGCCCAGAACCTGACCTGTAGCCTGCCCGAGAATCAGTGGCAGTTGCTGATGGGCTTGCTGGATCCAGACCGCGAGCGTCGTCCGTCGTCCTATGAAATGTTGATCGACGCGATTGACCAATTGGAGGTTTCCGATCCGATGGTGGCGACAGCTGAAATGTCGATCGATTCAGTGGTGGCGGGAATTTCATCCATTAGCGAAGAAACGACAGTCACCGGAAAACGTGTTCATACAGATCAAGCGATCTCGACATATGCGACAACGGTGGAGTACTCGCATCAGGGGGCAGAATTGCCCGGACAAGATCCGCTGGATGATGTTCCATCCAGCGGAACCTCCGTCACCGTGTTGCGAAGGTTAGTGGGTTTGCTCGCTTTGGTGTGTCTGGTTTATGGGTTCGCTTTTTGGGGGGGATGGTTTCGGGCGGTCCCACGAGGGCCACGCGAGTTGAAACGTGTGATTCAGAGTCTGCCGTTGTTTGATGGCGTGACCCTCACACGTTGGGACACAGATGGAACCATGGTGGGTGCCTGGAACACGGTGGAAGCGCCGGACAGTTCAACAGCGATTGCCTGCACGACCGGCCAAGGTGGTTTGACAAGGCAGTTACCTTTCGTTGACTTTTCGCGGATCAGTCTTTTCGTTTGGGTTCAGGATGGCGCAGGGGTTGTCGATATTGATTTCGCTATCGATGTCGAAAATCTTAGGCAAGAACGTGGGACTCTCCGATTCGACGGTACTTCGGTTCAATTGGGCACCAAGCGTGATGATTTTGGCTCTGTTTCGGTGATCAACGAATCACCCTTGCCGGATGGTTTTGCTGAGCGTTTCCACGTCGTGCATATCGAGCGTCAGAAAGAAGACTGGTACGTGTTCCTTGAGCAGCAACTAGTGGGGACTGTACCGCTAGGCAAATTAACGGGTGACAACGCTTTTCGGGTGGTGGTTCATGGTAATGGATTGGGGGGTGAGACTGGGCCCCATGTGTTTTTCTCGGATGTGCAATTAAGCAGGCTTGCAGAGGAATAGGCTGCAATCGCTAAGAATCGGGAGTTGGACGCATCGCTTACCTCGCGACTTTGACAAACAACTAGTAGACTACCTGACGCGTAGTGGGGCATGCGTAGTGGGGCATGCGTTGACGGCGGCATGCGTTGACGGCGGCATGCGTTGACGGCGGCATGCGTTGACGGCGGCATGTCGATGGTTGATGGCAGTCGTTGTTTTGATTTAAACAAGACCCGATACAGTGAAAAGGGGTAAGCAATGGGTTTTCTTTCTTGGGCGCTTTTTGGTTTGATTGCGGGCGCGATCGCAAGAATGTTGGTGCCTGGCAGCGGAGCAGGAGGGTTGATCGTCACAGTCGTGCTCGGCGTGGTTGGAGCCGTTGTCGGCGGATTTCTGGCCACTATGCTGGGATTTGGCGAGATCGATGGCTTTGATGTTCGCAGCTTTCTGATCGCCATTGGCGGATCCGTTGTACTGCTGGCTGGCTTTCGTATGTTGAGCAGAGGCTGATTGCCTGGTCCTGACAACGCCTGGTTGGGCGGGACCAGAGATGCGAGATGCGAGATGCGAGATGCGAGATGCGAGATGCGAGATGCGAGATG